>SUVK01000002.1 GCA_015062055.1 Akkermansiaceae bacterium | reverse complement strand
CGCAGAGGTGCGCCAGCCTTTCATTTCAAGAGCTGGTATAATGTTCATTCCAACCACATATTACCACAACTCTTGATGGTTGGCGCGCCTCAGTCCGTCATTCCGCGACTTTTTTGACGCAGTGCCGTTTTTACTTGAAAGAGCGAGCATTCGGTGCTATAAGATGAGCATGGCCGTACCGCAGAATACCATTGCTCTCATCTTTGATTTTGATCAAACACTCAGCCCTCACAATATGCAAGAAGATACCATCTTCCCCGAGTTCGGTATCAATGCTGATTTGTTTTGGAAAAAATGCAACGATCGCAGTCGAGACGAGGGGTGGGACGGAGAATTAAGCTACCTGAAGGAGTTGCTCGATACCCTCAGTATTGACGGTGTAAGCAATGAGGCCCTGCGCGAACTGGGTAAAAAACTAACCTTTTTCAAAGGCATCCCCGATTTCTTTGAAACATTTGAGCAGCGCGCCCTTACCCCCGAACACCGCTTCGCCGGAATTCACGTTGAGTACTACATTATCTCCAGTGGCATCAAATCCATTATCGATGGCTCCATCATTCGCCCTTACATGCGAGAGGTTTTCGCTTGCGAGTTCAGCGAATGTAACGGCTGCATCAACTTCCCCAAACGCGTCATCTCGCACACTACCAAAACTCAATACCTCTTCCGTATTAACAAAGGTATGCTCGACTATACGGAGGACGTAAACGACCACATGGATAGTGACTTGCGCCCCATCCCTTTCCGCCATATGATTTATCTGGGCGATGGTCCCACAGACGTCCCCTGCTTTACCGTGATGAGACAACTGGGGGGCACCAGTGTTGCCGTCTATAACCCCTGCGATGACTCCCGCAAGAGTTTCCGTAAGTGCTACAATCTCAAATCCGGGCAACACCGTGTAGACTTTTTTGCCCCGGCCGATTATCGGCAAGGCAGCCACCTCTCCAACATATTGGAAGAAACGGTGCGCAACATGGCAGATGCCATATTGCACAACATGCGCCATGCAGATAAGTAAAAACTGACTTAATCTGACCTTTACAAACAGGGGCAAATATGATAGTTTCCTGCTTTCACCGGCAGAAAACATCATGAACCAGTTGCTTTCCATAGAAGAATTGACGGGCGACCAAATACGCGAGCTACTTGCCTTGGGGCACAAACTTAAGGCAGAGCGTGGTCACCACACGACGCAACCCCTAGCAGGCCAAACTTGGGCTCTAATCTTTTCCAAATCTTCTACACGCACACGTGTTTCGTTCGAGGTTGGTATTGCCGAGTTGGGAGGACGCCCCATGTTCCTTTCTACAAGAGACATTCAGCTGGGGCGTGGTGAGCCGATTAAAGACACGGCTCGTGTCTTGGGGCGCATGATTCATGGTGCTGTTATTCGCACCTACGGACAGGATGAAGTTGTAGATTTTGCCAAATACTCCAACTTGCCTACCATCAATGCCCTGACAGACCAAGAACACCCCTGCCAAATTTTGGCAGATTTGCTCACACTGGAGGAAAAATACGGGGTTGGGGCTTGGAAAGACATGAAAATCGCCTTCTTAGGCGATGTCGACAACAATATGGGCCGTTCGTGGATGTGGGCAGCTAAGCACTTGGGCTTTACCTTGGCTCTCGCCGGGCCCGAGCAGGCCCTGCCTAAAGCAGACACTTTGACTGCACTCAACTACGAAGGCATCATTTGCACCACCGATGCCGTGGAAGCTGTGCGAGATGCCGTTATCATCAACACCGACACTTGGATTTCCATGGGGCAAGAAGCGGAAAAAGGAACCAAGGAGCAAGCATTCTTCCCCTATCAAGTCAACGCCGAGCTGTTGAAGCATGCTGCTGCCGGGCACAGCGTATTCCACTGCCTGCCCGCATATCGCGGCTACGAAATCACAGACGACGTACTGGAAAACCATGCTCCCGTCATTTTCTCTGAAGCCGAGAATCGACTCCACGCCCAAAAGGCCGTACTTTACACTTTAGCAACTTCTCGCTGATTTTACACCATGAACTACACTCAACGCATAGAGTCTCTGCTGGATGATATGTCCGTTTTTGAGGATTGGACAGAAAAGTACGAATTTATCATTTCCTTGGGTCGCAAGCTGCCGGCCATGCCCGACAAATATCGCAAACCGGCATACCTGATTAAGGGTTGCCAAAGCAGAGTATGGGTAGGCACCGAGGTGCAGGATGGCAAGATGCAAATTATGGCCGACAGTGACTCCCTCATTACCAAAGGGCTTATCGCATTGTTCGTGCGCTTATTCTCGGGATTAACACCTGCCGAAATTCAGGCTGCCGACATGAAGCGACTTGATGAATGCGGACTCAAAGAGCATTTAGCCTCTACCCGCGCCAACGCACTTTCCACTATGGCCGCTACGATTCAAAGAGAGGCCGCCGCCAATGCTTGATTTCTCCTCCACGGCATATGAATATTCTTGAAGAGCGGATTCAGCAACGCGCCGCCCAGCTCCCGCCGCAAACCAATGCTTATCGGGTAGCAGATGGCTCGCCTTGGCCGGATATCTTCATTGATTCATTGTCGGACAGATTGTTGGTATCGTTACGCAACACTACACTTCCTCGCGGACTTAAGGACTTATTGACCGCCACCAATCGCCCGGTATACCTCAAACGCTTGGATAACGACGTAAAAGAAGCCCCCAAGCACATCTGCGGGCCGTTGGTCGAACCTCGCTTTATTATTCAGGAAAACGGCGTACGCTACATCATGGATATGGATGCCGGTTATTCGCAAGGTATCTTTTTGGACCAGCGAGACAACCGTGCCACGGTACACAGTCGCTGCCACAAAGGCATGAGACTCCTTAATACGTTTTCATACACAGGCGCATTCTCGGTGTGCGCAGCCCTTGCCGGTGCCACTACCACCACGCTGGATTTGGCACAACCCTGCTTAACCTGGTGCAGAGAGAACATGGAGCTCAACGGCATAGACCCCACTCAACATTTCTTCTGCAAGGGAGACACCCTGCACTGGCTCGACCGCTTTGCCCGCCAAGGTCGCGTTTTCGATGCCATTGTGCTCGACCCGCCTACCTTTTCCAGAGATGCTAAAGGGCACATCTGGAGAGTCGAAAAAGACTACGGCAAACTTGTTGCCAAAGCCTTGGCCTGCCTTGCCCCCGGTGGCTGGATGCTCTGCACCACCAACTGCCGTAAAGTTTCCACGGCAGATTTCCGTAAACTCGTGGCCTCCGGTGCGCCCAATGCGCAACTCTCCACCTCCCCCATGACGTTTGATTTTGACGGCGAACAATACCTCAAAACCATTTGGGTGCAAAAATAATAACGGGTTTTTCTAACGTTTTGATATAACTGAAATACCCTGTCTTCGTCAGGTTTTCTTTCTGAAGCATCCTATAATAACGAACCATACTCGCGCAAACGCGTCAGTCGACTCACAAACTCTTCTATCGTTAAAATAGTGTCTGTCGGGTCTACTTTACCAATAGTATGGTCTAAAATGGCATTCCCCGTAGCAGCCAACACGGTCCGGAACTCCTCGCATTGTTGATAGCATTCTTGAAAGGCTCGTGAAATTAATTGCTGGTACTCCTCTGTGTGGCGGCCATAAGCCCGCCCCTTCCAATATAAGGTTTGCTTGTGCTTCCACGCTATTTTAGAACCCTCCTTTTTTGCTTGCCGCCCCAACATAGCACAAAAATCCATTTGTCTGGCTTCATCATCTGTCTTAATACACTGCAAAAATCCTTCCAAGCACTCAAAAGAGAGGCCATCGATACGGAAAGGTTTATGGCCCAAATTGCTTAATAAAGCAAACTCGGGGTTTTTGTTTTCATGTATTCTGGAGCTGATATCGATAATAGGCACAGCTTGCTCCAAAGCTTGTCCCAATGTTGTTATATTTCTTTGAGTCATATCTGTTTTGTGTTTGAGATTATGTTACATTCGAACCACCTGAGTAATCAAGCTAAATGCATGACTGCATGGTTAGGCTGCTACTCCCGGTGAATCATTTTTATCGTACCCCAATAGTACTTATATGCTATCGAGATGCATTACAAGAAATTGCAACAACAATGCTTTTTAGGCTCACACTATTGCAATCGCTACATATAAGTAGAGTCAAAAATAAATAAAAACTATCAATTTGTATTCATTTTGTGTAAAAAACATAAAATACGTTACAAAAATCATTCGAATGGTGAACTAATCTCACTTCAAAACACAAAAACCGAAGCGGCACAAGCTTTTTATGTAAGACTACGTTTCAGCGCCTCCTACACGTCTGATTAACGAATATTGCGCGCGCATGCGCGATATTCGGCGCTATTGAAGCTATGATGTATGAATGATACCTTTTTACAATGACCACAAGAACACGTGGTCATTTTTTTTGCAGCTCTTTTCATGACGCTACATCTTGTGCTAAGAGGGTGTTTGTTTATATAACTATCTCCCCGACTCAACTCTGCTTTTATTCACAACAAACCCTTTGTAACATCAAGGACTTTCGATACTTATTCACAAAAGAGGCCGAATGTCGGCATCTTTTCTTTACATACAATATATTGTGGTACAAAATTACACTTTGCCCCATATGTGGATTTTTTATTGAAAAATAATTTTACAAAAAGTGACAGCGAAAGCACAATTTCTGCTTGCATCGGCCTATAAAAAATGCTACATTTCGGATGTTCCCGCACAATAAACCGAACGGGCCGACATAACCTGAAACTCAGAAGGGGGGTGACTGCACAGATTACCTCACTCGAGGTTGCAGTATCCTCATACAGACATCACAGCTTTACTCTCCAGTCATGCCGCAGATTATCAAACGAAACGGAAAACGCGAACGATTCGAGGCCTACAAAGTACAACAGGCCATCGAAAAGGCTTACCATGCCTCTCAGGAAGACTATAACCCGCTGGTGTACGCCAACGTGTTAGATGCCCTCAAGAAAGAGGAATACCTGCCCGTAGAAAAGGTGCAGGACCTGATTGAGCGCGAGTTAATGAAGGCCGGCGCTTTTGAGACAGCCCGCAACTTCATCAAATACCGTTTCCTGCACAAGTTGCAACGCGAGCAAATTGCCGGCGTATACCAAGGCAATACGTGGGTTGATTGTAAGCAAACCATCGAAGAATACATCGGCAACACAGACTGGCGCATTAAGGCCAACTCTAACACCACATATTCTAATGCAGGCTTGGTGAACAACACCGCCGGCAAGGTTATCGCCAACTACTGGCTCGACCAAGTGTATACACCCGAAGAAGGTGCCGCCCACCGCAATGGCGACTACCATATTCACGACTTGGACTGCCTCACCGGTTACTGCGCCGGCTGGAGCCTCCGCAACCTGCTCAACGAAGGCTTCAACGGTGTACGCAGCCGCGTAAACAGCCGCCCGCCGCGCCACTTCCGCGAGGCTCTCGGCCAGATGGCAAACTTCCTCGGCATTCTGCAGAGCGAATGGGCCGGTGCTCAAGCTTTCAGCTCGTTCGACACCTACCTCTCCCCCTACCTGTTCCGCGACCAGTTGCCCTACACAGCCGTTAAGAAGGCCCTGCGCAACTTTGTGTACAACCTGAACGTGCCGTCTCGCTGGGGGCAAAGCCCGTTCACTAACGTTACCATCGACTGGACGGTACCCCGAGACCTGCGCGAGCAGCCCCCCTTCTCCGGCGGCGCACATATCTTTGAGAACGTGCAAGATGAGAAGCTGCTGGCCATTGCAAAAGAGCGTGGCGTAGACTCGCTCACTGCACTTACCTACAAGCACTTCCAGCCCGAGATGACCATCATTCAGAAGGCCTTCTACGAGGTGCTTACCGAGGGTGACAGCACCGGCCAGCCCTTCACCTTCCCGATTCCGACCGTAAACATCACCGAAGACTTCGACTGGGATGGCGAGAACGTACCCCTGCTCTTTGAGAACGCAGCCAAGATTGGTTCCTCTTACTTCCAGAACTTCATCGGCTCCCAGTATAAGTTTGACGAGAACGGCAACCGCGTGATAGACGAGGAAGCCTACAAGCCCGATGCCGTACGTTCCATGTGCTGCCGTTTGCAGCTGGACCTCCGCGAGCTGCTCAAGCGCGGTGGCGGTCTCTTCGGTTCTGCAGAAATGACCGGTTCCATCGGTGTGGTAACCATCAACATGGCCCGCCTCGGCTACCTGTACAAGGGTAACAAGAACCTGATGTACACCAAGCTCGGTGAGCTGATGGATCTTGCCAAAGACACGCTGGAGAAGAAGCGCGTGTTCATTAACCAGCTCTACCAGCGTGGGCTGTACCCCTACACCAAGCGCTACCTGCCGCACCTGCGCAACCACTTCTCCACCATCGGTCTCAACGGCATCAACGAAATGCTCCGCAACTTCTCCGGCGACACCATGAACACCGCCACCCCCGACGGCATTGCCTTTGCAGAAGAAGTGCTGCACTACATGCGAGAGCGCATCCGTGGCTACCAGGAGGAGACCGGCAACCTCTACAACCTGGAGGCCACACCCGCAGAAGGTACCACTCACCGCTTTGCCCGTGAAGACCTCAAGCGTTACCCGGACATCATCCAATCCGGCACGCCCGGCCACCGCTATTACACCAACAGCTCGCAGCTGCCGGCCGGCTACACGCACGACCTCTTCCAGGCTCTCAAGATGCAGGACAAGTTGCAGTGCTGCTACACGGGTGGCACCGTATTCCACATGTACATGAGCGAGGCCATCTCCTCCCCCGAGGCATGCCGCGACATCGTACGCAAGGTGCTTACCAACTTCAAGATGCCCTACATCACCGTCACACCCCTCTTCTCTGTTTGCGACAAGCACGGTTACCTCAAGGGGCGTCACGACTACTGCCCGCTTTGCGATGAAGAGCTCATCGCTAAGGCCCGCGCAGAAGAGCAACCCGAGCTTCCTCTGTTCTGATTGAACGCCTAGAACCCCAAACCTCCACATATCAAAACCATGAGCGACACCGAAATCAAACCCGTAGTCAAGAGCGACGAGCAAATACTTGCCGAGCACGAGTCTGAGCGCACCAAGTGCACCGTCTACACGCGCGTGATGGGCTACCACCGCCCGGTAGAGACTTTCAACGCCGGCAAGCAAGGCGAGTTCGAAGAACGTGCACACTTCGACGAACCCGGCTGCGGCTGTGGCTGCGATGCCATCCTCAAGTAATCCGCGTTCACCGCGCTCGTGAGGCTGTCATCAGCCTCAAAATTCCCCCGCAACGGTAACAGTAACCATCAACTTATCATCTGAACCGTTGCGGGAGTTTTATCGCTCCATTTCTCATGAGACGCCACCCCGTAGATATTACCCCTCTCACTTTTTTGGATTACCCGAAAAAGGCAGCCTGTATATTTTGGTACACGGGCTGTAATCTTCGCTGTCCCTATTGTTACAACCCGGAACTCGTACTGGGGCGTGTTAAATCAGAGATGGATGAATTGGCGTTTCTTAAAGAGCGTCGCGGCTTCCTGGATGCCGTTGTGCTCTCGGGGGGAGAAATTACCCTCACACCTCAGCTCAAAGATATTTGCGAAGATATCAAGGCCTTGGGGTATCTCATCAAAATAGACACCAACGGCTCCAACCCTCAAGTTGTTCGAGAACTCGTAGAGCATCATCTCATAGATTATGTGGCGATGGACAATAAAATGCCGTCAGAGAGAACGTGGCGTCTCCCGGGTGGGACCATGCTCTTTGATCGCTTCGCAGAAACCCTTGGTGTTCTCAAAGAAAGCGGGCTTCCTTTTGAGGTGCGCACTACCGTTCATCCCGGTTTATTGGATGAAGCCGACATCATCCGCATGATTCGAGAGGCTCATGCTCTCGGTTACATCGGTACTTACTACCTGCAATATTTCTTTAACGCCGGCACTACATTGGGCAACATGGCCCCGCCCACGCGTCGCTACGACCGCGACATGCTCAATCAACACGCCCCACTTACCATCGGCTACCGCAACTTCCCAGAAGACAGAGGAAAATAATACCTCAACTCAATCCAACAAGAAAACAGCCCCGGCGGGAATCGAACCCACATTTGCCCTTTAGGAGAGGGCCGTTCTATCCATTGAACTACGGGGCCGTGAGGCGAGAAGTATTAGACCTGAAATCTTGCATAATTTCAAGTCTAAAGTATGTATTCAAGCAACGAATACTGCGGAGAGCCCGGAAAGCTGAGCCTCGGTAAGGTGCAGTTTCAGCACCGGAAGCATGCGGGCCAAGTACTCGGGGCGAGACCAACCATGAAGAGGCTGCGGGGTGGGGTTTTCGAAGGCCCACGTCGGGATGGGAAGCACCAAATCAAGCACAGTGGAAGCAGTGGAAGCCATGCGTCCCAAAAGAGAAGTTACATCTTGAGCCAGGGATGGATGATTTTCCAAGACCCTTAAGACCCATTGATAGCTCAGGTGATTTCCCGGGGGGGTAATGGCAGCAAGAAGCTTCTGCAAGCGGTCTTCGGGGAGCGCACAAAGCTTTTGCAACAGTGGCAACGCACGCATATCACTCAATCCCAACAAGCCACTCAACACGGCCGGATTTGTCTGCGGGTAGCTTATAATCAAGTCTACTAAGGACTCTATACCGGCCAACTTTTCAGAGTCTGAAGGTTGGGCAAGAGTAGCTAACTGAATGGCAGCAGCCGAGCTGATGAGTGCTTCTTGCTCGCAGACGGCAAAGGGGATGAAGGCCCGCCAGCCTTCCCCCTTACGTTGTGTAATAAATCGCACAAGCTGCTTGAGGGCCGAGCCGCGAGAAGCCGGTGTCACTTTCTGTTGAAAGATCTCGTAGGCATGTATATTCTCTTGCAAGCGGGATGGGTCATTACCGGTGACAAGGCCACATGCAATGATGGCAAGAGGCCACTCATCAACACCGATTTCATGAATGCGGACAGGGTCTTGCACCATTGCTGCAAGGCGTTCCAGCTCTGAGAGCATGGAAAAATTATCTTGAAACAACCCCATAACAGTTTGTGCTCGTGTTTAGTGTATTGTATCAGTTAGCAGCCGGGGGTTGGGTTATACCATCTAACGTTGAAGGCATAGAAGGAGCCCCTACCTCCGGAGCAGTCAATGTACCCGCCTCCGTATCAGCAGTCGGGAGAATCGGCTGCACGGGATCTACCGGTGCCGGTTGTTCCGCAGGCTGCATGGATTGAGTAAAAATCGCATCTACGGGTGCGTCTACACCACTTTCAAGCAAATCAAAACGAACTTTCACAAAATGGCTGTTAGTGCCATTGAACAACACGCTATCGGGGCAGGCTTCTTTACCTTGAAGCAAGTAGGCCACTGCTTGCTCTTTGTCACCCTTGTTCCAGGCTATATCGCAAAGGTTTATATAGGCATGAGCCGTGTATACATTGCGGGGGAAGTTGATTACTTTTTTCCAATAAGCGGTGGCATTTTCGGCGTCTCCGTCTTGAGTATAACGTGCAGCCAAAGCATGGCAAGCAAGAATGCGTACCATATCAGACTCTGCATTGTCTGCCAAATTTTTCATTACGGAGAAATCGACAAAAGCCGGGTCTGCCATATCTTGAACGGCTTTGAGATATGCTGCCGTCTCTTTGGAGGCTGTGTCGGGATATTCTGTAATAACAGTATCTAATGACTGAACCGCATAGCCGGGTTTCGTTACGGATTGAACAATAAGCGCACCTGCCTCACTCTCCTGCTGCTCTCCATAGGCATACCAAGCCGTTGCTGCAGAGGCTAAAACGGCTAATGCTATACCCCCATATATCAATTTTTTATAGTGCTTGTTCAAGAACACCTCGTGTTTGGCGGGTCCGAGTTCAATTTCACCGATGGCTTTGATTTCATCGGGAGTAAGGGGCATATCTTCCGGCTGTTGTTTTGTATTCGTTGTGTCCATGGATTCAGGATTTGTAAAGGTTACTGAGCATGTGGATGCGATCTACATCAAAATAATTGTTGATTCCGAGATTACGGTAGATTTCAAGCGTGGCGCGAGAGCGATTCAGCGTGTAAAAATGAATACCATCTACATCAGCATCAAGGAGTTCTGCGCACTGATTGCTGGCGTAGTTGATACCGATGCGCTCGATGGCAGAGCGATCGCCACCGGCTCTCAACATAGCTTTGAAAAGTCTTGCCGGGAAATTAGTGCCGGCAGACAGCTCAGCCATGCGGTTCATGCCGGATATGGAGGTAATCGGCATAATGCCTGCAATGATGGGCACGTCTATTCCTACAAGACGGCAGCGGTCGCGAAAGTCGAAAAAGGCATGGTTGTCAAAGAAAAGCTGAGTGCAGATATAGTCGGCACCTTCATCCATCTTTGCTTTGAGGTAATCCATTTCGCGAATTCGGTTGGGTGTATCGGGGTGACCTTCGCAGAAACCGGCCACGCCTATGGTCAAACGATTCGGCAGATGATTTCGAGACTCCCAAGCTCGTATAAAGCGGACTAATTCGGCAGCATGCCTGAAGGCATCTTTCGATGCATCATAAGGGCGATTTCGAGGAGGGTCGCCTCTCAGTGCTAAGATTGCCTGGGCCCCGGCCTTGGTATAGCCCTCCAAAATTTGCTCGATTTCTGCTTCGGTATGGCCTACGCAGGTAAGATGAGGAACCGTAGGGATGCCACGCGCCACCATATCGTGAACAACTGAGCGTGTGAGCTCCCGAGACCCACCACCCGCGCCATAAGTAACGCTCACAAAACTGGGGTGAAACTCTTGAAGTTTGACAACGGTATCAAGCAAAGCCTCTGCCCCCTCCTGAGTTTTCGGCGGAAAAAACTCAAAGGAAAAGCTGGGGGTGCGATCAAATAGCACAGAACCGTGAGTAACAGCCATCATAAGAAACGCTTTGAACAAAAATCAGAATTACTCACCAGTGGCGGCAGGTATGTCTTGTGACTCCCGTCTCAACTCGTCGCCGGTCTCAAATGGGGTGATAATCACAAGGTCGCCCTCGGCCGGTTTGGGGCGATCGACAGCGCCGTCTTGCTGAGAAGAAAATGAGTCTTGGCGAATATCGGCAATCCACTCGCCGGACTCGTGATAACGTTGAACCGTGGCCTCGCAGATGATGTAATCATCGTCACCACGGCGCAAGGCAACAATGAGGCCTTCTGAGATTTGCTGCTCACCCAAGGGCTTAAATGAGAGAAAACCTTCCTCCAAGGCAACACCGGTCACCATGCCAATAGCGGCAGCTTCGGCAGATTCTTTAGCCAGCTGAGCTGCCATTTCCTCTTCTGCTGCACGGCGCTGTTGTTCTTCGGCCTGGGCAAGAGTGCGAATTTCTTCGTTACTTTGAACACGTTCAGCGGCTTCTTGGGCCTCTACTCTCAGCTTATTGAGCTCTTCGGGGGTAGTAGGCTGAGTGGATTCTTCAGGAGAAGCAGTGGTGCTGAGGGCAAGGTTTTGCACCGCCTTGGTACGGGCATAGTCCTCATATGCTCGTTGTTGGTTGGGCAACATCTCGACCACAAAATAAAACAACAGTGCCACTACAAACACCATCAAAGTAAGAATCGCTATACGGAATCCGTTCATGCCAGCCAGTATAGCATATTTTTATGACCTTTCAAGTACAGAATATGTCAGAAATTACGTTCTTTTCTAAAACTAACGTGATTTATGCTTGCAAGAATGCTCAAATGGGGGTAAAATCTGCACGCACATGCTGAATCTTCCGAACACTATTACACTAACAAGAATTGCACTCGTCATTGTTTTTACACTGGCGCTTACGGTTAAAGGTCTCGACCCGGTGGTTAACCCGGAAATCAGCCGAATTCCCAACAATAACGTAGAATACAGCGGTTGGTTTGTACCGTTAAGTTGGGGCATTTGCGTTGCATTGTGGGCATTTATAGTAGGGGCCGTGAGTGATTTTTTGGATGGGTATTTGGCACGTAAATATAATTTGGTTACCAACTTCGGCAAACTGATAGACCCACTTGCCGACAAGATACTGGTATGTGCAGCGTTTGTTTATCTCAGCTATGTCGGCATGTGCCCGTTCTGGGTCACCATTATTATTATTTTCCGTGAATTTTTGGTTACCGGCTTACGCCAATTAGCCGTAGAGCAAGGAAAAGTAATGGCAGCAGATCGCAGCGGCAAATGGAAAACCGCCGTGCAGCTGACATATTGTATCTCTTGCTTGGTGCATCTTTGTTATGCCGGCAACTTGCCCGAGCCATTGCGTTCTCTTTCCATAGGGGACGGAGGTTATTGGCTGCGGGAAATAACCTTATGGCTCAGCGTAGTCCTCACATTGTGGAGCGGGCTTAACTACTGCGTGCAGAGCCGAAGTTTTCTGAAGGGCTGATACGTTTTTAGCTCGCCAAGCGAGAAGAAATGTGGTAGAGTACTACACGGTCATTATCACATCTTCGTCTCGTATGAATATTTTTCGCACCGCATCAGTTATTGCAGTTGCAGCTTGTTCCCTGTTAAGCAGCTGCCAGCAAAAGACATATCCCGTGTTCTTTTTAGCACAAGAAGGACATGACGACCAAGACCCCTCTGCTTACACCAGCGCCAAACACATTATTTACTACAATGGCAGGGCATACACACGCACACCGGTGATGACGCTGAACCATTTTGCCAAGTTCAGGTCGGAGCTCGACCCCACCGACGGTTCCTATGGGGTCACCCTGTATGCAAAGCCCGAGTGGCGCATGCACCTCTACACGCAAACCCTGCACAAAAACGGGTTGATTATGTTACCCGTTGTAAATGGTTTGGCCATGGAACCCATGCGAATTACACCGGTAAGCGATGGCATCCTCAAAATCTGGAATGGTTTGAATGGCTACGACCTCAAACAAATCTCACGTACGGTCGAACCTATGGACCCCGAAATCGAAGAAAAACGCTACTTGGACGAGAACCCCCGTCCTCTGCCCAAAATGCCTGAAAATGTGCAACAGAGGCGAGACTTCACCGGGCGTACCGTAGGTGAAATTTTCTAATTGAGCAGAATCCTTTACATGAAGCGCACGATACAAGCATTGTTGCCGGCAATAGTGATGAGCCTGACCTCACAGGCTGCACAAGATTTGGTATTCAAATTACCGACCGACAATGATGCCTTGTATCGAGGCGACAATGAGGGATACTTCATGTACTGCGACCGTGTATTCGAGGGTAAAAAGCTGCAACCATGGGAGGCCGGCACCTATGGTTTTACCAGAACCCCCAAGCGAATCTACACCAAAGAAATCATATGCACCAAACTGCATGAGGGGATAGATGTTAAGCCCATAAGACGAGATGCAGCCGGAGAACCACTGGACGAAGTGCGACCAATCGCCCCCGGCGTGGTCGCATACACCAATAGCGCCCCCGGAGCCAGCAATTATGGCAGATATGTTGTCATTGCTCATCAACTCCCCGAGGGGACGGTTTACAGCCTTTACGCGCACTTGCGTAAAGTTTCATGCGAAGAAGGCCAACAAGTGGGCTACCACGACACTATCGGCGTTTTAGGCTACAGTGGAGATGGCCTTAATCGGGTGCGAGCTCATTGCCATTTAGAAATATGCCTCATGGTGCATTCAGAATACCATAAGTTTTGTCCCGCCAGCAACAAGCATGGCTTGTTTAATGGACAAAATCTTATTGGATTCAATGCCGCTGATGTTTTACTGCATTGTCAAAACGGCCAAACTTTTTCTCTCTCTCGCTATTTTTTAACCTTAGCGGAGCACTACAGAGTGCGCGTACCCTATACCGGGCAAATGCCTGATTTTTTGCAAAGATACCCATTTTTATTTAAGGGAGAATGGGGGAGGAATTATACATCTTTAGATATTGCGTTTACGGCAGAGGGAATTCCCATAGCCGTTTATCCCTCTGACACAGCGGTTGAAAGCCCTGTTGTCATCTCGTGTAAAAAGATGCCGGTATATCAGAATGAATGCACCGCCAAGCGACTTGCCGGCAAAAGCACCACGGCGCACCTGACAAGCTCCGGCAAAGTATTTATCGACCGTTTTATGTGGAGAGAGCTCCCGGCGCCCTCCACCGACTCTGCACCCCAACAATAATATTCGCAGATATGAAGTATCCTCTTTTCTTTTTACTGAGCAGCGTAGCTGCAACCGCAACAACACAAGCCGATATAGTAGAAGCAGAGGCTGCCCTGCGCAGTGGAAACCCGGCACAAGCATTAGAGGCGTTACAAGGGGTAGTCCCCTGCTCCGAGTCGCACTACTGGAGGGGTCGAGCCTTAGCTCAAATACAAAGATATGAAGAAGCCATTGTAGAACTTTCTATGGTAGATGAGAAGCACACGCTGTATCCCTATGCTGCGAAAACTCTCATCTTCTGTGCACGCCGCAGTAAGGATACAGAAAAACACCTCGTCCGCTTATCTACATCTACAAACCCTGAGATTGCCACCTTGGCAAAAGCAATGTTGGCAGAGCACATGATATGTTGTGGGGCCAATGTTTCTCTTGCCGAGCTAGTGAGCACGGCATCATCATCAGCCGAAATCAGCGGGGCTCTTCTTTTACTTGAAGCAGAACAGTTACGCCGCGCCGGACGCTACGACGAGGCTACAATAAAATGCCGAGAAGCAGAGGAAAAAGCTTTACCGTTGCAACGAGAATACAGTCGAATCTTGCTGGCTGAAATTCACTATGACCAAGAAGCCGCCAGTGGTAACAGCGAGGGTAAAGGCGAAGAGACTTTGTTGAAGTTTATTTCATCCTCACCGGATTCTGTGCTGTTGCCGGAAGCCTTTCGACGGCTGGACGTTCGTGGAGCCTTCTCCTCCAGTAAATATGCGATACGTAAATTGGAAGAATGGTCGTCCGATGGCAGTAAGGTATATCGCTCGCTATTGGCAACAGCAATCATTCAAAGGGAGGCATTGCGAACAAAAGGACAAGAAGAATTCGCCGAAATTGCCACCAATAGAGCTCTGGCTATCGCCCCGGATTATCTGCCGATTAC
The DNA here is from genome assembly GCA_015062055.1 of Akkermansiaceae bacterium. Classification (GTDB taxonomy): domain Bacteria; phylum Verrucomicrobiota; class Verrucomicrobiia; order Verrucomicrobiales; family Akkermansiaceae; genus Akkermansia. Next base: position 73,726 of record SUVK01000002.1, on the reverse strand, counting down.
CATACAAATCAGCAACACGCTATCCCGACATCTCATCGATATTAACAAAAATCAAGAAGCGTCCAAATATCTTGAACGAGTACCGACAAACAAGCAAGATGCTTATTGCTTGTTTTACAGAGCCCGCACACTTCCCCCGTCAGCCCCGACTGCCATGGAGCTGTTTCTGAAATGTGCAGAAATAGCCCCACCTCCATTACAAGAAATTGCACTGTGCAACGCCATGTATTGCGCGCACGTCAGCGACAATACAGAGATTATTGAGCAAATTTTGAATGCAGACCGACCGCTTGCCATAAAGCGAGCCCTTTTATTGACTCACGCCGGGCTTAACTTACGTAAAACGCCCAAAATCGCAAGAAAAGAATTAGAATCGGTACACTCTATGCAACCCAATCCGATTCAAAAAGTTGAGGCAGATTTGCAACTCAGCCAGCTCGATATTGATGAACAGAAGTCGGATATAGCACTTAATAGACTGAGCGCTTATACCCATGAAGAACGCTCCACATGGCCCAACGAGCAGGTTATGCGTTACTATGGGCTTTTCTTGCATGCTCTTGAGAGTGAGCAACAGGCAGGCCGCGCTACGCTTGCTCACAAAACATTCTTACACGATGCCTTGAATTTGAGCAAGCGAGAAGATGTGCGCATTGCCATTACGCTGAAGTTGTCCAAAATTTACTCAGAGGAAGGCAATCATCAAATTGCATTGCTAATGCTGGAGGCCTTGGCCGCTAATTCCAAAGACCGCGATATGAAGGCGCGAGCTTTGCTTCTTGCCGGGCGCGAGTCTACACAATGCCTTACATACGAGTCTGTCACAAAAGGCGCAGCCCTCTTTGAAGCAGCCTCCCAAATCGAAGGCCCGTATCGACTCCGTGCAGCCATTCTAAACACAGCTATTCTCTTCCGCATCAATAAGATAGAAGAAGCGAAGTTGCGCATCAATCGAATTATTGCAGAGATTGAAAAAGAAAGAGCTAACACACCCGGCGACACCCACCTTGCCACCGAGTATGCGTTTGCGCTCACTGTAAAGGTCGATATAGCAGCCATTCCCGGCACCGAAGAATCATTAATGGAGGCAATCAACATTAACGAAAGGCTCATTGCCCTGCCCGGCTTAACCGCAGAGTGGTATAACCGCGCCTATTTACAGCAGGCCATACTCTATTCCCGCATCAACAAAAACGAAAAAGCACTCTATTATTTTAATCTCATCATCAAGAACCTGCCCAGCACCGCCAAACAAAGTGGCCCCGACCATGCCTATATATTAGCGTTGTCCGGCACCGGTGCGATTGCATGCCATCTGAAAATGCAAGAATGGGAGGCCGCAGCCGATATTGCCACCACGATTTATCGTCACCCCATTGCCATGAAATACCCGGAGCATACAGCCATTTTCAGGGAGTGGGCAAAACAAATACGCAAGGAGCATTGCTTGGAAGAAGCGTCCTTTGATAAATGGCCTTTGATGATTCACAGCACCAGTAAGTGGTTAAAGAAGGGCAAAAATTAACGCAACTCACACCAAACGGCGCGGTGGTCGGATGCCTCTTGCGCCGCCGGTATATCAACAATACCACTGTCACAGCTACGGCCTCGCCTGCTACGTAATACGGAATTGACGAATATCAAATCAAAAGCAGAGTATTCTTGCCCTGTCTTATAGTAAATGGTCCACGTTTGCCCTGCACTATCGCTTGCTTTGACTTGAGAAAGAGCTGAGTCTTTAGAAACGCCCTGCTTGAGAATTTTCAGCGAGGCATCTGCCGGGCCATCATTCCAGTCACCATACACAAGCATGGGCATGTTGGGTTGTTTCTTGATTTCCCGCTGTAAATAAAAGGCTAAGGTGCGAGCCTCTAGGGTACGCCGAGCCGTTGCTGCTGCGGGGTCATCCGATACGCGAGACTTGAGGTGAGCCCCCATAATGCGGTAAAAACGGTTCTCTCCTACCTGTATGGTCACATCCAATATGCCGCGCAACATCTTTTGGCGTTTTTTTCCCAACAAGTTACAATTAGCACGTGAATGGTCTTGAACGATAGGATGCATCGACAGCACAGCCAAAGCCCGGTCTTCCCCGGACCTCAACAGAATTTTCGAATAAGGATAATCAAGGCCTCTCAATCTCAAGCGTTCTTGCAAATCAGCCAAGGCATGAGGTCCTCCAATCTCGACAAGACCAACAATCTCGGGTGCAGCAGAAGCGATTACCTCGGCAACAGCATCCCTCGCTTCTTCTTTTTTTATCGTTAACTTATAATGCGTTCGTTGTGTATCTTCGCGCACAAAGTAATTATGCGCGTTCATCATCAAAAAACGAATAGGCTTGCATTGCGTCGCCTTTGGCATATCGCCCAAAAGGGCATTGAGCTCGGAATCACTCAATTGAGATTGAGCGGACTCATCAGTAGATCCAAAATCATGAGCAGATTCCGCAGTATTGAGCGGGGTGACGACTTCTTCCCATATCGTTTGAGCCTCCTCACCACCGAACTTTCCCGTCAGCAGATATACGCACGACAATACGAGAGCCACCAACAGCGTATCAACTCGCAATATACGCCTTATGCCCCTTTTTTTTGATTTTGCCATAAAAGAAGAATAACGTAATTAGAATCTTCGACCTCCGCGATAGGCGCGAGCAAGTACTAATACGGTACGAGGCAACAGGTAAAGAGAAAGATTTTGCAATTTATCCGTAAAATGCGTTATGCTGTTATCTAAACGGCCGAATCCACCGAAGTTCAAAGCATCCGAATCGAGCACAACGCGCCATTCTCCGTGGCTGGGTGCCGGCAGTTTATAATCAGGTATAGCAGCCGTACCGCTCCAGTTAAAGATAAAGACCAAGTCGGCTCGCTCAAATGCCATCACTTGGTTTTTCTCATCCATATTCAAGGGACGAGCCGGAGGCATGGCCAAGAGGTCGGTTTCTTGAGCTAACTTCACCATGGCACGATCAAAATCGTTAAGATAACGATAACGCAACAACTCATTATCAACCAAGCTCCATTGGCGCCGGCAATACTTATATGAATTATTGTTTCCTTCTCGGGGGAAATCTATCCACTCCGGGTGTCCGAATTCATTGCCCATGAAGTTGAGCCACCCTTCACCACCGGCAGCCATGGTGGCCAAGCGTATCATCTTGTGCAAGGCCATGCCACGGTCTATCACCATGCTGGGGGTGTCGCAGCTCATGTGAGTGTACATCTCAGCATCCATGAGACGGAAAGCAATGGTCTTGTCGCCCACTAAGGCTTGATCATGGCTCTCGGCATAAGCGATATTGGCCTCGCCGTATCGGCGGTTGATAAGAGTGTACCAAATATCGCCGACACTCCATTCTTCATCCTTCTTTTCTTTAAGAAGCTTAATCCAGTAATCGGGCAGGCCCATGGCTAAGCGATGCGTAAAGCCGAAGCCACCTTCATCTACCGGGCGACACAGCCCCGGCATGCCCGACATATCCTCGGCAATGGCAAAAGCCCCGGGGCGCACTTGTTGCACCAAGGTAGCCGCTAGTTGCAGGTAGGTCACGGCATCCAAATTAACCATCGTGTTGAAGTAGCAGCCAAGGTCAGTAAAGGGCTCGTGCCCGTGGTGCAAATAGAGCATACTGGTAACACCATCGAAACGGAAGCCATCGAATCGGAACTCCTCCAGCCACCAACGTAAGTTGCTAAGCAAGAACTCTATCACCTCGGAGCGTCCATAATCAAACAAGCAGCTGTCCCAATCGGGGTGACGGCTATCGCGCTCACCGGCGTTAAAGTATTGGCCGCCCGAGCCATCAAAGTTATTCAAGCCTTCGGCCTCATTCTTCACGGCATGAGAGTGCACCACATCCAGCAATACGGCAATCCCCATACCATGAGCCGTATCAATGAGATATTTCAAATCCTCGGGTGTGCCGAATCGATTGCACGGGGCAAAAAATGAGGATACATGGTAACCGAAGGAGCCATAATACGGGTGCTCTTGTACAGCCATGATCTGTACCACATTGTACCCCAGTTTTTTGATGCGTGGCAACACATTATCAGCAAATTCGCGGTAGCTGTGAATACGCTCCTCCTCCCCGGCCATACCAACATGCGTTTCGTATATGAACGGCACTTTTATATTAGCGGGGTTCCAGCGGGTGTTTTTCCATTTGTATTGCTCTTGCGGCTCCCAGATGATACCGCTGTAGTCAAAGGTAGCAGTGTCTTGCTCGGTATAGCGAATCCACGCAGGCATACGGTCTTTTGCCACATTATCCGCACCGATAACATGCACCTTCACATGTTGGCCATGTGCCAATGCATCTGACGGCAAGCGAATCTCCCATACGCCGTCTTTCCCGAAAGTCAAGGCATGGCTGCTGCGGTTCCAGCCATTAAAATCGCCTATGAGATAAAGAGCCCTGGCGCCGGGTGCCCATTCTCGGTATACCCACTCTCCGGTAGCAGCATCGCGGTTAAATCCCATTCGGGTATAGCCGTTAGCACACTCCAACAAAGAACCGTAGCGACGGCATATACGCTGCAACTGCCCATCATACAAACGCATGCGGGCCTTAATTTCACGCTCATACGGTGCCAGCCATCCGTCTGCTAACACCAAACCGGGAATAGGTGATCTTCTCATCGCCACCTATTCTACACTATTTAATCGGCTTTGCCAAGATAAATCGGCAATTAAACAATTTCGCCACGGGCGCGTAAATCTGCATTGATGGCCTCGAGTATGTCGAGCTCGGGGCGGAAATTGGCATCGTGGTGAGAGGAGCGAATGAGCGGGCCACTTGCAACATGACGAAACCCCTTACCGAGAGCCACCTCGCGCAGCTCATCGAACATGTCGGGGTGTATGTAGTCTATCACCGGCAAATGCTTGGGAGAAGGACGCAGGTACTGCCCCATCGTCAACACGGTGACACCGTGCTCGCGCAGGTCGTCCATGGTGCGCTCAATTTCATCGCGAGTCTCTCCGAGACCAAGCATAATACCACTCTTGGTCACCACCATGCCGGGGGCAAGCTCTAAAGCACGCTTGAGCACGGCAAGAGATTGACGATATTTAGCGCGGAAACGCACCAGCGGAGACAAGCGCTCCACAGTCTCCAAATTGTGGTTGAAAATGTGGGGGCGGGCATCCATCACTGCGGCAATACACTCTTCCTTGCCGTTAAAGTCGGAGGTAAGCACCTCGATAATCGTTTGAGGACTGGTCTTGCGGATTTCTCGAATAATGGCAGCAATGTGGTTGGCCGCACCGTCTTTAAGGTCGTCACGAGTCACCATCGTCACCACCGTGTGGTTAAGTTTCATGCGACACACGGCATCTGCAATTTTAGCAGGCTCCTCAGGGTCGAGTGGTTTCGGGCGAGCTGTACGAGTGGCACAAAAACCGCAAGCACGAGTGCATACATCGCCACAAGCCATGAATGTTGCCGTACCGTGGCTCCAACACTCACCACGATTGGGGCACATTGCTTCTTCGCACACGGTTACCAAGGAATTACCCTTTACGAGCTCATTTACATGTTTGAAAGCTTGCCCCTTGGGCAGCTTAACTTTAAGCCAAGAAGGTTTGCGAGCGGTTTCTTCTGCCATAACGGGCGGAAGTTATGCACCAAAACGACCTAAAAATCAAGCAAAATTTGCTAACGTGTGGCTTTTCTTTCTGATTTGGAGGCTAGCAAGGCCACGAGACACTGTTTTATGCCCTACACTCTCAAAAATGTCTACTGCACCGGACTGTCGAAAATGCACAGACAACAAGAAATTAAGCTTGCATTGATTCGTAATTTGATATTAAATGCCTGCGAGGTTCAACAAAATAACGGACCTTTGCTCCCGGAGGCGGCGAGGAAGCCGCAGGAAATAGACGGGAAAGGCAGTGAGAATCTGCCGCTGTGCCGCAACCGTGTTGTTCGCATATCACAAAGCGAACTCAGTCGGAAGACCGGCCGTGGAGCAAGTCTAAATCGCTCGGCGTTGCACCGAGCACAGACAATACCATACAAATGAAATACAAAAAAAACGCCACTCAGATAGTGGCATATGCAGTAGTGCCTGCGCTGATAGCGACAGGCGGCGTTTTTGCAGATCAGCAAGAAACAGAGCTACCCTCCATCACAGTATCAGCCCACGGCGGATTCGCCATACCTTATGACCAAACAGGAGTATCGGTGGAGGTAGTAGATCTGGAACAAATGAAAGAAGAGGGCATCTACACTGTTTCGGAGGCCCTTACTACGTTACCGGGCGTATACGTACTACCCGGTGGTGGTGCCAACCAAAAGGGCAACACCTCACAAATCGTGATACGCGGCATGAGCTCTGACGCCTACACATCCACCATGATAGACGGCATGCGCTTGAGTTCAAACGGCGGCGATACCCTCATTACCTCTAACGTGCTGGGCAGGACGGATGTTTTTTCATTGGGTAATCTCGAGGTGCTCAAGGGCAGCCAAGGTGCAGTTTTCGGAGGCGGAGCAATCGGCGGTGTCATTTTTATGGAAACCCCGGAGGGCGAAGGCGAGCCCGGCATCACTCTATTTAACGAGGTAGGCAGCAACAATGCCTACACCGGCAACGTATCCACCCAAGGATGTGTGGATAATCTGGCTTGGTTTTTCAACATCGGCTATTCACGCACCGATAACGATGTGCAAACAGCCAACGGCAAAACCTCCGCTCAACGCAATGCTTTTGAATCAGAATCGCGTAACGAAGCAATGCGCTTGGATTATCGCCCTGACGATGAGAACAAAATCACGCTCACCTATCGACGAGAGGATTCTGAGTATGGATATGACTCCATGGACCCCGCTTGGCCCACCTACAATACCTACCGTTTTCGCAGTAATCTACTGACAGCAAAATGGCAAACACAGCTTACCGACCAATGGCAGAGTTCTCTTATGGCCGGTTACTATACCTTTGATGCCAAATTAGCAGATGATTACCTGCAAAACATGCGCAACTTACAAGTAGAATGGCGTAACAACTACGAGTGGTGCAAGCACCAAACCACTATGGCCGCCATTTCGTGGAATCGCAATGACTACGATTGTGTCTCGGGTGGCACGACAGATAATCAGTACAAGAATCTTGAAAACGTGTTCGGGCTGGCAGCAGAGCACCATATTACCCCAAACGAAAATTGGGATAGCACATTGGCTGCTCGTCTGGATTACAGCAATGTGCACGATGCCCTCGTAAGCATTCGCGCTGCATCGTCATACCGTTTTAATGACGACAAAACGCGAGTATTTGCCTCTGTCGGCACCGGGTATCGGGCACCTTCATCCTTCCAAAGCAGCGCAGGAGAATTCGTAGCGCCCTATGGCAAATACATCGGCAATCCCGACTTGGATTGCGAAAACAGCATCAGTGCCGACATCGGGTTCGAGCAATCAGTATCCGATAATCACACATTCAGCCTTACCTTCTTCTGGGAACAAAGGGATAACGCCATAGGCACCGTTTGGGATAACGCGGCCTACGCAAGCCGTTACGAGAACATGCAGGGGTACTGGACTATCCTCGGTGCGGAAATGGCGCTGAGTGGCACGCTTGAGCCCCATTGGAATACGCAATATAAGTTATCGTGGACCTACACCCGGCCAAAAACATCTGACGACAAACAAATTCCGTCCTCCGTACGCCAAATATGGCAAGCGGACATCCATACGTCACCCATAGAGGATTTTACAACCGGGATTGGCTTTTCAGCAGCGGTTGGGCGAAGCCACTACTCGGCAACGCCATATAGTCATCTGGACAATTATTACAACTTGCGATGGTATGCTCAATATAAGGTCAATGAAAACTTAAGCTTGCATGTTGCAATTGAAAACCTTACTAACCAGAAATATGTAACGGAAGGTCACTATGCCGACCCGAATTACTCTTTTATTTCGGCAGGCACTACTATTCATGCAGGCTGTACCATTACGTTCTGATGAAAAAATACCGATACATAGCAGCTGGTTTGTTGCTTTTCTGTTTAATACTGTATGTGTTAGCACATTTGGCAATACCCGACCATGTAACATCCCGGACAGCAACGAGTGTGCAAAACATGCCCCCTGCCCCATATCCCGATGATTTTGATCGGCAACTCGGGCAAATGCATTCGATGAAAGTTTTGCGCCATACTGAATCTGCTGCACATATACCGTGGCAAACTACATCAGAGTTTCCCGAAATCGGCTCCCCCCTTGCCCGCAAGGGGGGCTGCCTCCGCATGAGTAATGTTGGGCCGTTCCCCGCCAACTTTCTCGCTTTCGGTAGTCCTTCCCCCCAATTTTTTCACTATAATTTGTTTACCCGCATAGACGTACCACTGGTAAGAGAGCACCCGACAACCGGACAACAAATACCGGGATTAGCTGAAGCCTGGGCTGAGCATCAAGGCCTATTGTGGTTTCGACTTAACCCGGAGGCTCGCTACTCGAACGGGCGCCCTGTGCGCGCAGGAGATTTCGCACTAGGGGCCCTATTGAGAGAACAGACAGGGGACTCAACGTGCAGCAATATAATAGATGAGTTGCACGTGTACGAAGACTCTGTGCTGGCGATAAAATTGCGAAGAAAGAGTATTGAGCCCTACTTAATCGCAGCCCAAGCGCTGCACCCGGCCGAGCCCGGCTTCTACGCCGAATTCGGCAGTGATTACCAAAAACGCTATCAACACCGTATCCCCCCCACGACCGGGGCATACACCGTGGGCAAAGTACAGCGCGGGCGACTTATCACCCTGGTGCGCAATGATGCTTGGTGGGCAAAGAATCTTGCCGGTTTTCGCCACACATGCAATGCGGATACTATAGAGCACCACTTTCTGACCGATGAAGCACAGGTGTGGGAGCTCTTCTTGCGTGGTGCTTTAGATGTACTACAAACTCGCAACATCGTTGCGTGGCAAGAAAAAATCACCTATGCTGATAGCCAAATAAAACAGCTGCGCTTTACACTCAACTACCCCATGCCTCCCTACGGTATTGCTCTGAATGCACAAACATTGCCCGACCTCAATCTTCGCAAAGGATTGATGCACTCCATGGATATGCAATATGCCATGCAAATCATTTTCCGTGGCGAGGTAGAACGCTTACCTCAATTTGCCTCCGGTTATGCAAGAATACAGCATACTTCTTCCCCATACTCCTATAATCCCGAATCCGCAAGAGCTTATTTTCATGCAGCCGGTTATACCCATTGCGGAGCAGATGGTATTTTAATGAAAGAGGATGGCACACGCCTGAGCATACGCTTAGCCTACACACCATCGGAAAAAGTCAGCACCTTGGTAGCCCTGCTTTCACAAAGCGCAAAAACATGCGGTGCCGAAATCGTACCGGAACCTCTACCATGGCAAAGCTGTTCAAACCTCGTCAGGCAAAAACAACACCACATGCTCTTTTGGTCTACCGTTGCAGGGAACCCATTGCCGAACTACAGACAATGCTTCCATTCTTCTGCTACAGGAGACGACGCCCCGTTCAACTTGCACAGTCACGAAATTGACCTTGCTATCGAATACTTCGAATCAGCAACGACACAAGATGAACTCAACACGGCAGCAGCCACAATCGAGAAACTCATTTACGAGCAAGCGGTTTGGCTGCCGGGGTGGATGGAAAACAGAGTAAACATAGCAACTTGGCCACATGTTCACTTTCCTCAAGGAGCCTATTCTACATACGATTTAACGGAGTCTCACACTTTTTGGCTCAGCCATTGATACCATGGCCATTCACGTACGACATCGTGCTGTTCAAAACATTGCTTACAGATTGATTTGCTGTCTGTTGGCGGTATTTTTGTGTAGTTGCATGGTACTGTCATTGGCCTATCTCCCTATACAAAAAAGTCTCAGCAAGTCAGAAATGGCCGAACAAATTGTGGCTATACTCTCGCCACAAAAAACACAACAGACACCTGCAGATAAACCACAGTTGACTGATTTTATCCCTCCCTCTCCGGAACCTCTCATGTTAATCGATTCGCCACCTCTGCTCACACCATGTACAGCACCGGAGTATACAATAGATGCAACCGAGTTATCTGAGGACCTTGCCTACATTCTTTTCCCCTCGGTAGAAGAATTAGAAACTACAACCAAGCCCGCGCAAAATAAGGAATCCGGTAAACAACACAATCCACCTACAAATATCGACTCCTACACGCCCCCACAATATGCCGCAACTCCTCAGCCCGATTATCCCAAAGAACTCCTTCGCAAACGAATAAAAGGCTCGGTCAAGGTACGTATTCACATTGACACAAAGGGAATTCCCACCGCGGTAGACATCTTATCATCTACCCACCCCGCGTTTTCTCAGGCGGTAAAACGAAAAATTCTCTCTGCATGGCAATTCTTACCGGCTAGAGCCGATAAACACCCCGTGTCGTCCACCGTTGTTACAACGGTAAACTTCGAATCAAAAGGACGATAACTAAGAAAAAACAATTTTTAGGCACTATAACATCAATTTGATGCTTGACGCGCGGCAGAATGAGTGGTAGATTAAGAAGTGCAACATGAAACTTTTTGTACAAAAGCTTACAGCAGCAGCAATGATGTTGGGAGGGGTGGCATGCGCATCCGAGCATGGACACGCAGGTTTAACAAGCGATGCCCCCATCATTTGGAATATGCCGGTGTGGCCGGGGTATACCATACCGGTTTCTAACTCAATGATTATGTTTATAATTGCCATTTTGGTAATTACGTTATTGTTGAGATTGGCCTCACGCAACATGAAGCGCATACCCGGCGGGGTGCAGAACTTTGTTGAGTGGATATTTGAGCTTTTATATAACTTCGTAGAAGGGCTCACCGGCAAAAAACTGGCAAAAAAATATTTCTGGTACTTTGCTACCGTGTTCCTCTTTATTTTGGTAAGCAACTATTTGGGGTTGCTGCCCGGCGTTGGTTCCATTACTTATGATGGCCAGCCGCTGTTCCGCGGTGCCAATGCTGACTTTAACGTCACTATTTTCTTAGGTTTCTCATACGCCATACTTTGGTTTATCTGGGTAATGAAGGACCAAGGGCCATGGCATTTCCTCACCCACACCTTTGGGCCGAAAGGAGGGCTCACCGGATTCTTAAAATATGCGCTTCTTCCCATCTTCTTCTTTGTGGGATTAATCGAGATTCTTTCTATCTGCGTGCGCCCGGTAGCGTTGGCTGCACGTTTGTTCGGTAACATCTTTGCTGGTGAATCTATCCTCGAACAGATGGGGGCAATCGGCTGGTTTGCCATGCTGCCATTCATGTTCTTGGAAATTATCGTAGGCTTCGTGCAGGCATTAGTATTCCTGATGCTCACGGCAATCTTCCTCAAGACTCAGCTGGGTGGCGATGAAGATGAAGAAGGCGAAACAGCCCACTGATATACAGACAAACAGCAAGCACCCCTTCCCGCCCGGTCGAATCATGCAGTAAAGTCGTGACGACAGGCAGAAGACAATAACAATAAACACAAATACAATAATATGGACATCACCACACTCGCAGACGCAGCAGCTTCCGTAGACCTGAGCGCCCTCAAGGCAGGTCTCGCCGTGATTGGTGCCGGTATCGGCATTGGTTGCATCGGTATGAAAGCCGCAGAATCCACAGGCCGCAACCCCGCCTCTTTTGGTAAGGTTCTGACCATCTCCATTCTTCTTGCAGCACTTATCGAAGGTGTAGCATTCGTAGCAATCTTCATGTAAGATTCAACGGGCTGCGCCGCCGGAGAACGGCGCAGCCCATTACCCCACCATATTCTCCCGTCCCCTTTCAACACACACAAATCATTATGTACACTCCGGTATTGGCAAACAAATTAGCGGAATTAGCAGACAAGTTCGGTCTGCATACCGATGTATTCATTGCACACACCATTGCATTTACCATCTTGGTCATCGTGGTGGTAAAATTCGGGCTCAAGCCCATCATGCAGCAGTTAGAAGAACGCCGAGCACGCATTGAGGAGGGCGAGGCCATGCATGCCCGCAGCGAAAAGGAATTGGCAGAGGTAAAAGCTACCGGGGAAAAGATTTTAGCAGAGGCCCACGCCACCGGTAAAGAACAAATTGAGCATGCTCGCGAAACAGCAGCCAAGCTGCAGGCCGAACTCAGTGACAAAGCAGCTACCGAAGCCCGTACCATTATCGAAAACGCCAAGCAACAGGCAGAGATGGACACCCAGCGCGAAAAAGAAGCCCTTAAAGGTGAGTTTGCCCGCTTGGTTGCCCAAGCTACAGCGCAAGTAACAGGTAAAGTACTCAGCGAAAGCGACCACCGCACCATTAATGCCGAGGCCATCAAGCAGCTGTAACCCACGCCGCATACTACGCCACCGTTATGAAAATCACTAAGGAAGCTCAGGCACAGGCGCGTCGCCTCATGAGGCTCTGCATAGGGCCCGATGGTCTGTTGCAAGAAGACACCGTGCGCCATGTGGCTACAAACATTGAGAAAGAAAAGCCACGTAACTACTTGGCCATACTCAGCGCACTCGCCGAGTTAGTGCGTTTGGAGGTAGCCCGCCACACTGCAACCATTACCAGTGCCCTGCCCCTAACCGATGAAGAAAAACAAGCCATTCAAGCTAAGCTGAATGCCCGCACCCCGGGGCTGAATTACGTCTGGCAAATTGACCCTGAGCTTATCGGGGGCATTATCGTAAAGGTCGGCGATGACGTCACCGATGCCTCCATCCGCTCCCGCATTGACAGACTCTCCAAAATCTCCGTTTAACTCTCTCAACCAACAATTTTCAAAAATCACACCATCCGGCATATGAGTAACATCGTACAAGAACTCGAAGCACAAATCAGAAACGCCTCCACCGCTGCCGTCAGTGAAAACGTAGGCACCATCAAAGCCATCGGCGACGGCGTGGCTCGTATCGAAGGCCTCAGCAACGCCATGCTCAATGAAATGATTGAGTTCCCCGGCGGGGTCATGGGCTTAGCCATGAACTTGGAAGAGCATGAGGTAGGCGCCGTGCTCATCGGCAATGGCAACGGCCTCAAAGAGGGCGACACTTGCAAAACCACAGGACGTCTGTTGCAAGTACCTGTTGGCCCGGGCTTGCTTGGCCGTGTGGTAGACACCCTCGGCAATCCCTTGGATGGCAAGGGGCCGATTACCGCAGCAGCCTATTATCCCGTTGAGAAGATTGCATCGGGCATTATCTCTCGACAAGGTGTAAACCAGCCTGTGCAAACAGGTATTTTGCCCATTGACGCCATGATTCCCATTGGTCGAGGCCAGCGCGAGCTTATCATCGGCGACCGCTCTACGGGCAAAACAGCCATTGCTACCGACACCATGATTTCCCAAGCTCGCCAGAACAAGCTGGCTGAGGAAGGCAAGCTGCCGGGGCATCGCCCGCTCTACAGCATCTACGTAGCCATCGGCCAAAAACGCGCCACCATCTCCCGCTTGGTTGCCAAGCTTGAGGAAAGCGGTGCCATGCCTTACAGCATCATCGTGGTAGCATCGGCCTCCGACAGTGCCGCTATGCAATACCTCGCCCCGTATGCAGGTTGCGCCATGGGTGAATACTTCATGGACCAAGGTCAAGACGCCCTTATCGTATACGATGACCTCTCGAAACACGCCGTGGCCTATCGCCAAGTTTCCCTGATTTTGCGCCGCCCGTCCGGCCGCGAAGCATACCCCGGCGACGTATTCTACCTGCATAGCCGCCTGTTGGAGCGCGCCGCCCGTATCAACGCAGAAGGTGGCCGTAAGGGTGGTTCTCTCACAGCCCTGCCCATCATTGAGACGCAAGCAGGCGATGTATCCGCCTACATTCCCACCAACGTCATTTCCATCACCGATGGTCAGATTTTCTTGGATACCGACCTATTCTACCAAGGTGTACGCCCCGCCATCAACGTGGGTATCTCCGTGAGCCGTGTAGGCTCCTCCGCTCAAACCAAGATTGTAAAGAAGCTGGCAGGCTCCGTCAAGCTCGACCTCGCTCAGTTCGAAGAATTGCAAGCATTCGCGCAGTTCGGTTCAGACCTTGATGCCAACACTAAAGCCAAGCTCGAGCGTGGCCGTCGCATCGTAGAGCTGTTCAAGCAGGGGCAATATGACCCCAAGAGCCTGAGCATTGAAGTCATAGACCTCTACGCCATCCAGAAAGGCTACCTCGATGATGTACCCGTTGACAAGGTACAGAAAGTGGTACGCGAGATGGAAGAAGATGCCCGCACGACAAAGCCCGAGCTTTTGGCCGCCATTGAAGCAGAGAAAGCCCTCACCGACAGCATCGATGAGCAGCTCAAGCAGTTCATGACTGCATTCAAATCACGCATGACGAAGTAAACCTGCACCATGGCTAGTCTCAGAGACATTAAACGCCGCATCAAATCGGTACGCAACACATCGCAAATCACCAAAGCGATGCAAATGGTTGCGTCTGCAAAAATGCGACGAGCTCAAGAGCTGGCCATCAAGGGACGCACCTACATGAGTGCACTTGCCAACGTGCTCAAGCACTTGCAAGACACTTTGTCAGACGGTGCCTCTTCTCCCCTGATGGAGCAGCGAGAAAAGGGCAAAAAACTCATCATCGTGGTGAGTACCGACCGCGGCCTGTGTGGCGGTTTAAACTCCAACCTCTTCAAAGAGGTGTTGCTTAAATGCGATGCAGATGCCGACTACATCACCGTGGGCGTAAAGCTCAATGCACAATTAACGCGCTGTGGGCGCAACTTGGTTGCCACATTCACCATTGGCGACACCGTAGAAGAAGCCGAGCTCAAGCCCATCTTCCAGATGATTCGGCAAGGGTTTACGGATGGCACCTACAACCGAGTCGAGGTTATTTACCAGAAGTTCATTAACGTTATGGTACAACGCCCGGAGTTAATGACCCTGCTACCGCTCTCTTCAGAAGACTTGCTGAATGTAGCAGCTCAAGATGACATTGCGGATGAAGATAACCCGAACTTCCTATTGGAGCCCGATCCCCGGACCCTGCTCAATGCAATACTGCCCCTCTACTTCGGGCATCAACTCGTACAAATGATTCTGGAAGGCAAGGCCAGTGAGCAATCTGCCCGCATGGTCGCCATGAAGGCCGCAACCGAAAATGCCAAGACGCTTATCGGAGAGCTTACACTCGAATACAACAAGGCCCGTCAGACCCAAATCACCAACGAGCTGCTTGAAATCACCACCGCCATGAAAGCCATGGAGTAACCCTCTTCTCATATCAACAATTTTCAAATATAACACATTCTTCTTATCATGAACACAGGTAAAATCGTGCAGATCATCGGCGCCGTGGTAGACGTCGATTTCTCCCAATCCGAAATGCCCGCCATCTACAATGCGCTTACCGTAGAGTATGAGGTGGACGGCGTACCCACCAAGTTGGTGCTTGAGGTTGAACAGCATCTTACCGACGGATGGGCTCGCACCGTTGCCATGAGCTCTACAGACGGTCTTAAGCGAGGCATGACGGTGGTAGACACCGGCGCCCCCATCTCCGTACCCGTTGGCCCTAAAGTACTTGGTCGAATTTTCAATGTTCTGGGTGAAACAGTAGACGAGAAAGGCCAGCTCGATGGCGTTAAGCGCTACCCAATTCACCGTGAGGCGCCCTCGCTCGAGGAACAGGCAACCTCTTCGGAGGTGTTGGAATCGGGCATCAAGGTGATTGACCTCATCTGCCCCTTCCTCAAGGGTGGCAAGGCCGGTTCCTTTGGCGGTGCAGGCGTAGGTAAAACCGTGCTGATCATGGAGCTCATCAACAACATCGCCAAGGCACACTCCGGTCTTTCCGTATTCGCCGGTGTAGGTGAGCGTACTCGCGAGGGTAACGACTTCTACATGGAAATGAGCGAGTCGGGCGTTATTGACCAAGCCAACCCCGAGAACTCTAAGGTAGCCTTGGTATACGGCCAGATGAATGAGCCCCCCGGCGCACGTCTGCGCGTAGCTCTGTCTGCACTTTCCATGTCTGAGTACTTCCGCGATGAAGAAAACCGCGATGTGCTGCTCTTCGTTGACAACATCTTCCGTTTCTCCCAGGCAGGTTCAGAGGTATCAGCCTTGCTGGGTCGTACTCCTTCAGCCGTAGGTTATCAACCCAACCTCGCCGAAGAAATGGCCGGCCTGCAAGAGCGTATTACCTCTACCAAGAAAGGCTCCATTACCTCCATGCAGGCTGTGTACGTGCCCGCCGACGACTTGACGGACCCTGCCCCGGCCACCACATTCTCGCACCTTGACTCTACCGTGGTGCTCGAGCGTGCGCTTGCCGCCCAGGGTATTTACCCGGCTGTAGACCCGCTGGCCTCTACATCTAAGGCATTGGCTCCCGAACTTGTAGGCGAGGAGCACTACCGAGTTGCCCGAGGCGTACAGCAGACGCTTCAGCGCTACAAAGACCTGCAAGATATGATTGCCATTCTCGGTATGGATGAGCTCTCTGAGCAAGACAAGCTCACGGTGAGCCGCGCCCGCAAGATTCAGCGTTTCTTGTCACAACCCTTCAGTGTGGCAGAGGTCTTTACCGGCATCAAGGGACAGTACGTACCCGTTGCCGAGACAGTTCGCGGTTTCGCAGAAATCTTGGACGGCAAGTGGGACTCCGTGCCCGAGGGTAACTTCTACATGAAGGGTGGTATAGACACCGTTGAAAAAGCCTGATAAACCATGGCCTTGCATCTTAAAATCATTACCCCCATGCGCACAGCGGTCGATACCGATGTGACAAGCGTGCTTGTGCCCTCCGCACAAGGCGAGATGGAGGTGTTACCCGGCCATGCTGATATTATTGCAGCCATGGATAACGGGGAGCTTACATACCGTCCGGTAGCAGATGCACCCAAGAGTGTATTTGTGGGCGGAGGGTTCTTACAAGTAGACGGCGAGGATGTTATGCTGGTAACAGACACTGTACTGGAGGCTCACGAGATTGACGCCTCCTCTATTGAGGCGGCTGTTGCGAAAGCCCAAGAAGCATACCGAAACCAAGCATCCGTGCTCTCTCGCGAAGAATCCACACGCCTAGCGGCCAACATCGCCCGCCAGCTTGCCATGCTCGAGTACAAGCGCAAAAAGCATCTGTAACAAAGCTGGCAGACAACTTCAATTTATCACCGGAGCAGATTCAACATCTGCTCCGTTTTTTTGCAAGGGACAGAAAGAAACAATGTACGCGTACACTGTTTAATTCGTCAACTTTTCAAAATCGGCGTTCAACTGCTCAGGTGTCATCTCCAAGCGTTTGCGCACCTCAGCATAGGCAGAGGATTCTGCCTCTTCATCACCGCATTCATCCTCTTCAATATCGAGCTCCGCACCATACATCAAAAGCAGGTCGATAGCTGCCAGATAATTTTTTTCGCGAGCATGATTTCCCACACTTAATTCACTACGATAATGGTCGAACACCAACTCAATAGGGGTAGAATACCCGGCCATATCATCCCGAGGTAAATCATCTTCCTCATAACCATCCGGGTCGTATTCAACATTGCCATCGGTCGAGTCCTCATCAGCAAGCATCAAATTGGGGTCTGCGCCGGCAGAAAGAAGGTACTCAAGAGTATCCAGATTGATTTGTTTTTCGAAAAACGGCTCCGAGCAAACTCTTTGCAGCGGCAACAAGCCTTTGTCTCCTATCGGTTGATTCAGCTCTATTTTACCTTCTTCTACAAATCTACGCACAATAGGAGTACAGCCATCTGCAACCAGAAGAGCCCAATACAGAGAAGCCTCTTGCTCCTGGGTCAATTCATAATTTAAAGAGAAAAACCATTCAAACAAGGGGCTCACATCCTGATGCTCCACGCACAATATAGTCATAGCATAAATGACGGATTGCACATGCAATTGAGGGTCCCACCCCATGGATTGTAACGCTTGCATCTGCTCCACTCGTTGCGCAGCCGATAGCTCTGTGCTGATGAGATTCTTTGCCCATATGACCTCAGAGGCCAGAGAAACAGGAATGAGGAATTCATCATCAGATGCGTTCAAAACAGCGTTGACATTTTCGCCCTTTTTCAAAAATAAGCTCATGGCTTCCGCATCATCCAGCATAGCAGCCAAACGAGCCAAGGTGTCTCCGTCATCAAAGCTATCTTTGCATACTCCACTGCTCACCACGGCGTGTAAATACGAGGCTACAATGGGGATATCAGACTCATGGAGCTTCATTGTTTTCAAATGCTCCTCTAAATTCTCAGTAAACCTAACCACAATCTCCCTGTCCTCCTCTGACCAACTTTCATGAAAGAGAGGCAAAGGCAGCAGAGTTTTCGGAGCCTCTTGTGCCACAGTAGACATTGCCATGGCAAGTGAGATGAATACAGGTAACTTCATAGGGATTAATCTTCGTGTTGTAATGCGTTAAAGAGTTTTTCAGAGCCATAGCACGGGGGATTCACCTCTTCAAGCAGGTAATGCATAATACGGTCGCACACATGCGCCAAGACTTCGAACCGAGGCGACACATTGAAGAGATCTTTTTCATGCACCCGAGAAAGTGACGCTTTTTGCATGACTGCCGACATCTGATGATGAAGTCTCATGATATGAACAGCCGCGACATCGGCAGAGTCTTTGTCTCTCACAAGACTGATTACCCCCAACCATTGATTCAATAAGGGTATAAGCTCTCTGGTAGCCGTGGCCAATGCGGGCATTACATCCGGGTCGGCAGCCATCCCCATATTCTCCAAAACATCGCACACATCTTGCAAGCCCTCAACCAAACGTTCGGAGCCATAATACTCCGGGTCTCGCAAGGCTAAATCTCCCCAAGTATTCAAAAGCCGACCGATACGTGGGCGAGTCTCTACCAAATAAGCCATTCTCAAGCGACGTTTTGCCGCATCGGCCTCCGGTTCTTGCACTTGCGCCACAGCCTGCGACCAAGAGTACATGAACGGCTTGAATTGCAAAAGGATATCGGCAGCATGCTCTGCAGTTTCATCAGAGTTTACAGTCTCCAGCACCAGTGCTAATTGGTCGAGCACATTCCACATCTCGTGCAACAATGCCATATGCTGAGCAATATCGGGCATATCCTCGGCAGGTAATTGCTCAATATACGGGGCTAATACACGACTGAGTTGCGGTGAACCGAAACAACCGGTTGCCTCTAAGATAGAACGGTCGAACTCGTCTATAACAATCTTGCCGGCAGGGGTAGATGCCAGTAGGGCCTCTACACGCGGGGCAACAGCCTCTGCACTGTGGTAATCAGCAACATACATCAGCAATGGTGTCAACGATACGGTGTCTGCGCTCTGCTCCTGAGCCGACAGGACAACGGGAGCAGCAAACGAGAGCAAGGCAAGACCGAGGGGGTTCTTCATACCATAATTATGACTTAAAGTGCAGATTTGTCAAGCTAAGGTTGCCACGCAGCCCTACTTATTTGCAATAATTCCCCCCATATAACCAAGTTTTAACGTCCTACTGCGCATTTTGCCTTGAAAAACGCCTTGCGTCAAGCTAAAATAGCCCCGCCTGAGTGAGTACTTGTGGCAAAACATTTTCCAAACACAAACATACATCAATATTATGGCTAAACTGACAGTACGCGACCTCGACGTTGCCGGTAAGGAAGTTCTCATGCGTGTGGACTTCAATGTTCCCATGAAGGACGGCGTAATCACCAACGATGCCCGCATCGTTGCCGCTCTGCCCACCATCAAGTATTTGCTTGAGAATGGTGCTCGTCTTGTTCTTTGCTCTCACCTGGGCCGCCCGGAAGGTACGGGCTATCAGGCCGAGTTCTCTCTTAAGGCTGCCGCAGAGTGTCTTGCCGGTCATTTGGGCAAGCCCGTAGCCTTTGTTCCCGAAACTATCGGCGAAGCTGCCACTGCTGCACGTGCCGCTCTTCAGAACGGCGATGTATTGTTGCTTGACAACGTTCGCTTCGACAAGAAAGAGAAGAAGAATGACCCCGAATTTGCCAAGGCTCTGCTTGGCGATGCTAAGTTGTATGTAAACGATGCCTTCGGTTCAGCTCACCGCGCACACGCTTCTACGGAGGGTGTAACACACTACGCCGAGAAGAGCGCCATGGGCTTCCTCATCGAGCACGAACTCGAGTACCTTGAGGGCAAGCTTGAGACCCCTGCCCAACCCTTCGTTGTTATCATGGGTGGTGCCAAGGTGTCTGACAAGATTCAAGTGCTCTCCAAACTCATGGAGAAGAGCCAGACCTTCATCATCGGTGGTGCTATGGCCAACACCTTCCTTGCCGCTCAGGGCAAGAATGTAGGCAACTCCAAGATTGAGGCCGACAAGCTTGACCTTGCTAACGAGATTCTTGCCGATGCTGCCGCCAAGGGCGTTAAGTTCGTATTACCCGCCGACACTCGCTACTCTTACAAGTTCGAGGAAGGCGCCGAAACCAGCTGCACTGCTCCTTGGGCAGAGGGTGGCGAGATTCCTGAGGGTGGTATGGGTATCGACATTGGTGACAAAGCCATCGAGGAGTTCTGCAACATCATCCGTGGCGCCAAGACTGTGCTGTGGAACGGCCCGCTGGGCGTGTTCGAGCTCGATTCCTTCGCTAAGGGTACCAAAGCTATCGCCGAGTGCTTGGCAGAGTCCGACTGCATCTCCATCGTGGGTGGTGGTGACTCCGTAACAGCTGCCAAGAAGTTCAAGGTGGCAGATAAGCTTTCCTTCTGCTCCACCGGTGGTGGTGCTTCTCTTGAGCTGCTTGAGGGCAAGATTCTGCCCGGCATCGGCTCTTTGACCGATAAGTAAAGCTCGATTATTACATTTTCAAAGGCGGGTTCGCAATGAGCCCGCCTTTTTTTTATTGACAGGCAATTACTGTTAAGGCATATTAGTATAGAAATGAAACTGCTTCCCCTTTATACAGTCTTAGCTTTAGCGAGTCAATTTGTATTTGCTGATGCAGATGCAACCTACAGCATACCCACAGAACTGAACGGCAAGAAATTGCATTTCAGCTATTCTCCTGCGTCCAAAATGACACCGCTGCTGATTGATTTGGGGAAAGACAGCAAGGCTGTAAACGGCAGTTACACAGCCGAGGGAGAGCGTGGCATATACACCCTCAGTTACCAAGCGGATGAGAAAAAGAAAACGGCAAAACTTATCGTCAACGGCAAGAAAGACACCGGGACCATCGATTTAAAGTTTGAGGGAGACGCCGTCGGCACCGCGCACATGAAATGGAATAAAATTGACTACTATCACCTCAAGTTCCGCATACAAGATTCAACCGCCACCCACAAAACCTTGCAACGGATGGATGACCCGGTAGGCGATGTTGTACCCAGAACTCTTGCAGGCAAAAAAGTAGTAATTGATTTTAAAGGGGCTATAGAGAAACATTTTTCACAGGAAAATGAAAACCCGGCATGGCAGCCGAGCATATCGTCCCCCATCGTCATACAATTCCCGGCTACAGAGGATTCGTATCAAGTACCCGCCGTCATAGAGCTCGGCAACCTACCACCGGAGATATACGCCAACTACACGGTCAGTTATGAGCCCATCGGCACCGCTGCCTACATCGAAATTCGGGGGCCGGTTATCTTTATCATTGAACTGGATTTTGCAGACACCGAAACCGGGCTTGCGCACGTGGAAGCCAATTTGCGTGAGGGATATGGCTGGGAGGCTAAAGGGGCCGTCTTTGCCATATTGCCTTCAAACGCTCAAACGGGAGATATCGAATTGCCGGACTTGACTCCCCCCGCAGAGGCGGATACAGAGCTTGATGGTTTAATTGACGCATTATCCCGCAGTCAGTACACAACAGCTGTTGAGAAACTATACCAACGCCGTTTATTGTCAGCCTTGCAAGCCATTCGAGAGGGTGCAGATGTCAACATGATAATACCGAACGCGAACGGCACCACTGCCTTACATAACGCCTGCGGCCTGAGCCATACGGAAATCGTACGTTGGCTTATCGCGCACGGTGCCGACCTTGAAGCCAAAACAGCCAAAGGTGCCACTGTCGATGACTGTGTTGGTGGCACCAACGCTAAACCCATTCGAAAGCTCCTGCAAATAGCACGCAGCAAAAAGAAGTAAATCTGCATAAAAAAGCTTGAAATTCGTCCATAACAAGGTATAAGTATATACTAATGAGTCGACCTTCTGACAGCAACAGCACAGGCAAAACCGTACCCGGTGTATTTAACTGGAAAATGGTACGTAAAGCATTAAGGGCGGCAGAAGAAGGTGTTTACTGTTGGAATATCGAGAGTGGAGAGATTTTTTATACGGAGCAGTGTCTGCGCATGATGGGATTGCCCTTTGATGAATGGGCACCTAACATTTTCACAGACCCGGAGCATACCATCCACGAAGACGATAGACAATTCTTTGCCAACGAAGTACAAAAGTATTTAGGACGCCCCACAACGGCCCCTCTTCGAGTAGAGATTCGCCTACTGAACCTGCATTCTCGAGGTTGGCGATGGGTGCGTGTTAACGGCCTTTTGGAGCGCGATAAGAACAAAAAAAATATCCAGCTGGTCGGCGTTTGGGTCGATATTACGCGTCGCAAAATGGCAGATATGCACGCCATGGAGGACCGAGACTTGTTCCGCAACCTCATTAACTTTTTGCCCGACAACATCTACTACAAGAACCGCGAGTCTCGCTTTGTTATGGCAAATGAAGCCACGGCCCGCAAAATGGGCGTACCCACCCCATCAGACCTGATAGGCTGCAAGGACACACATTTTTTTGCAGATGATACCACATTGGTAGCCAGAGAGGAAGAGCTGGAAATCATGCGTACCGGGGTGCCCATTACCAACCGTATACACCGAGAAAGTTGGAAAGATGGCGAAAACTCATGGTGCAAACTGTCTAAGTTTCCCTGGTATGATACAGCGGGCAACGTTAAGGGCATAGTCGGCATATCCTCCGATGTAACGGAACTCGTTGAGACACAGCAACGCTACCGCCGCATGGCCGAACAGCTAGATGAGCGAAATCGCGCACTCGAAAAAGAAATAAGCCTTGCACGTGAGATTCAGCATGCCTTGCAACCGCTGCGCATACCCGACCGCGTATGGAAAGACGGAGAAAACGGCACTAAGCGCACCGCCAGATTTCACCACGTTTACATGCCCTGCACCGGCGTGGCGGGAGATTGTTTTGCAGTATTCCCCGTCAGGGAGTCAGGGGTGGGTATGTTGATATGCGATGTCATGGGCCATGGCGTAAGAGCAGCACTCATTGCCTCGATGCTTCGCGGCCTCATGGAGCAGGTTTCAACCTTGGCCGACACGCCGGGCTTGCTTCTCTCATCGCTGAATCGCCAACTCTTCCGCATCTTCAGCCAAGCCAACATCACCATGTTTGCCTCGGCCTGTTATGTGTATCTGGATTTAGACAAGCGCAGGCTCACGCTTTCGGGTGCGGGGCACCCGGCCCCCATAGTTTTGTCGGAAGATGGCCGAGCCATATTACCGCCCATACCGAGATCGCCGGCACTGGGGTTGTTAGACAGCGCCCTGTATCGAGAAAGCGAAATTGCGCTAGAGCCGGGCATGAAACTCATGCTCTATACCGATGGTTTATACGAAGCAACCAACCCGCAAGGCGAAGAAATGGGAGTTCAACGCATCATCTCCTACCTGCAACAGCATACACCGCAAAACATCAAAGAGATGATAGACATTTCTCTTGCGGGCATGCACCGCTTTACCGAGTCTACGCGTCAAGATGATGATATTTGCCTGCTGGGCGTCGAATTCATTGAAGAACGTAGCAACTGAGCCGTTTACTTGCACTTTTTTCTCAAAAATTCTTTTTTTTGAGCTCAAAGCGCAAAAAAAGATTGCAATCACGCGGATTTCGCGGTAGTCTAGACACAGTTACAAAATCTCTCTTTTACCAGGATTAACATATATGGAAGACAGCAAACAGGGGGGCGATACGCCCTTTGACCTTACCGAGCTGACCGGTTTCCAGTTTGGGCCTGCATGGGCCAAGCCGGGAGCTGATACTGCATCTAATCTACCCAAAATGCACTCTATCGACCGCCCCGAGCGACGAGGTAACGCACGTCGTCCCGGCAGCGACCGTGACCGCCGAGGGCCCCGCCCCGAGGGTGCAGCCGATAACCGAGGCGCGTTCCGCAAAGACGGCCCCCGTCGCAACCGCCGAGACAGTCGCGAAGAGCGCCCGCGTCGCGAGCTTCCCGCCCCGGCAGAAGGGTATCGCGTAGAGTTACGCCCGACCAACAGCATCCTGGAGATTTTCAGCAAGGAAATTCAAAAACAAAAACGTGCACTTTCTCTTCTGGATTTGGCACGCATCGTCATGGCCGGCAAGGACCGCTACGACCTTGTGTTCATGAAACTCGACACCGGCAGCATGTTGGTACACTCTACCAAGAGCGATGGTGCATGCTGGCTGACCGAAGCAGAAGCCATTTCATACATGTGGTCTGCACCATGGCTCGGTGAACTGTACACAACGGAAGAGGTAGAAGTAGAGGCACCCAAGGGCAACTTCACAGCTATTGCTCAATGCTCTTTGGGTGGCGAAGTCATTGGCCCGGTAAACTGGCATGGCTACCAAGCAGCTCTCATGGGGCTTTACCGCACCAAGTACTCCAACATGACACTTGATGCTTTCAAAGCCAAGGTAACACTCAATAAAGACGAGGAAGCTGTGCAGGCTTGGATTGCCTCTGCCGGCAAAAAGACAGTCTGGAAACCCACTCGTGAGGGTGCCGGTGAGCTAGTACTCGAGGACGCTAAGTCCGTTGAGGCTGACTTTGTAGCTAACCATTACAGCCAAGTGTACGAGGTTGTAGACAAAGTATTCATCAACGGAGCCACCCCCCGCAAAGTGCTTAGCCCCGGCATAGCAGCCCACGTAGCCACTCTGTCAGACCGCACGCGACGCTCCCCGCAAATGCTGATACCGAATCTCTGCCACGGCTTGGCACGCCACCATATGCCCATCTACAAATGGCAGGGTAACCACTACACCGGTCCCAGTCGAGTAAGGGCAATCCCCGAGGGTACCGTACTCGCAGACCGTATGATGGCCATTGTCAACTGGAGCAAAGAGCACTCCGGCGAGAAGGTGGAGGCCATGTTTGCCGCGCTCTCCGGCGTACCCGTAGGCACCGATGAGGAAAGCAAAAAGGCAGCGTCCGAAGCCTATGCGCCCTTTGCCGCGGACATGATTTGGTTGCTGGAGCAAGGTTTTGTCGTTGTAACGAACGATAACGCCATCTGGTATCCCAAGGGTGAAGCAGCCCCTGCTCCGACCAAACCGGAGCCGACAAAACGCCACAAAAAGCAGAAAAAAGCAAAAACTCCCGCAGCAGCTAAGCCCAAAGCAACGCCGGATGCGGAATAATCTTGCTCTCTGAGATAAGTTTCAACGCCCGATTTTCAAAAGAAAATCGGGTGTTTCAATACCGACAACAGCCTTAAATGTCAACTTACGACCTTGCCATCATACGATTTGTATGGTAATATCAATTCATGGCAAAAACGAGCAAAAAACACGTCGTGCGAGAACTGGTAGCCCTCATGCTGGCACACGGCGTAACACGTTGTGTATTATGCCCCGGCAGCCGCAACGCCCCCATCTGTGCCACTCTTAGCGCTTGCAATGAGTTTGAGTGCCGCCATGTGACAGATGAGCGAGGTGCCGGATTTGTCGCACTGGGCTGGGCAGCCCAAGCACAGGCCCCCGTGGCAGTTTGCGTAACATCCGGGTCGGCAGTATTAAACTTGCACCCGGCAGTAGCAGAAGCTTCTT
This sequence comes from Akkermansiaceae bacterium, assembly GCA_015062055.1. GTDB lineage: Bacteria > Verrucomicrobiota > Verrucomicrobiia > Verrucomicrobiales > Akkermansiaceae > Akkermansia. The sequence goes on along the minus strand of SUVK01000002.1, from coordinate 47,938 downwards.
ACCGCAAGATACCTCTCTTGATTATCTCGGCAGACCGCCCCGCAGAGTGGATAGGGCAACAAGACGGGCAAACAATACCTCAGCCTAACGTCTTCGGGGCACTCAACCGTATGAGCGCCGCATTGCCCGAGTATGATCCGGAAGGCTGGTACACCAATAGACTCATAAACGAAGCATTGCTCGAGCTCAGACACCGTGGTGGGGGCCCGGTACACATCAATGTGCCCTTATGCGAGCCCTTGTTTGAAGAAACGGAAGAACCATTACCCATCCCTCGCGTCATACGCCGCACCGAGCTGGCACGCATGACAGCTGATGAAGAGCAAGAATTGTTGGAGATTACGGCACTTTTACCCCGCCGCATGATATTGATGGGGCAAATGGATGAAGCTCCCTATTTTCCCCCGGAGTTGATGGAAGACCACAGCTTTGCCTTGGTCGGCGAGCACCTGAGCAATTGCCCCATTGCAGACTGCACACGCCCGGACACTCTGATTGGCCCGGATAGCAACTTCCCCTGCATTCCCTCACCGGACCTCTTGATTACCATGGGCGGTGATACCATTTCGAAACGACTGAAGCGAATGTTGCGACAGAATCCACCGGCAGAACACTGGCATTTATGCAGCAATGGCGAGGTATGCGATACCTTCTGTTGTTTAACGCGAGTCATAGAAGGCGATAAAAGTGAATTACTGGAGCTACTGGGAGCCTTTGCGGAAGAAGGCGATGCCGCATACCGACGTTTATGGCAGACCCCGCCCGTTGAGTTTGAGGCTCAACACTGCGGCATCAGCCTGGTAGGCGACCTCATGAAATCGCTGCCCTCACCCGCTGTCTTGCACTTGGGCAACAGCTCTGCCGTAAGATATGCGCGCCTTTTCCCCTTGCCGGCAGGCATTCAAGTGGAATGCAATCGCGGGGTCAACGGGATAGAAGGCTCCCTCTCTACAGCATTGGGCTATGCCGCCGGAGATTCCCGCCCTCAGTTTCTCATCATCGGCGACCTGAGCTTCTTCTACGACATGAACGCTTTGTGGATGAACGGCATCCCCGGCAATATACGCATCTTATTGCTCAACAACAGCTGCGGGGGCATTTTTTCGACCATCGGAGCCCCTAATCTGGATTGCATCAATGCCCCGCACAGCGCAACGGCAGAGGCTTGGGCAAAAGCACGAGGTTTTGAATACCACAGCGTCTTTAATGCCGACGACTGGGGCACAGCACTACCGGCGCTTCTCCACAACACCGAATCCCCCGTGCTTGTAGAAGCCTTTACCGATGCTCAACGAGATGCAGCCATTTTGAAAAACTTTTATTCAGAACATTAAACATGAAAAGAGAGTGGAAAACCATCAAGCAGTACGAGGAAATCTTATTTGAACAATACGGCGGCATAGCCCGTATCACCATCAATCGAGAACGCTACCGCAATGCCTTTACCCCGCTCACAACGGCAGAAATGAGCAATGCACTGAGCCTGTGCAGAGAAATGCAAGATGTGGCAGTTGTTGTACTCACCGGTGCCGGCGACGTCGCTTTTTGCGCCGGTGGCGATATGAACGTGAAAGGGTATGGTGGATATGTGGACCAACAAGGAATCCCCCGACTGTCCGTGCTGGATGTCCAAAAACAAATACGCTCCCTCCCCAAACCGGTTATTGCAGCAGTTAACGGGTTCGCCATAGGTGGCGGGCATGTTCTGCACGTGGTGTGCGATGTGTCCATTGCATCCGAGAACGCGATATTCGGGCAAACCGGGCCCAAAGTAGGCAGCTTCGATGCCGGGTTCGGCTCCTCATACATGGCTCGCTGCATCGGACAGAAAAAGACGAGAGAAATCTGGTTCCTTTGCCGCAAATACAATGCGCAAGAAGCATTAGATATGGGCTTAGTCAACAAAGTAGTACCCCTGAGCCGTCTGGAGGATGAATATGTACAATGGGCAGAAGAAATGATGCAGCACTCACCCATTGCCCTGCGTATGATTAAGGCCGGATTGAATGCAGAGCTGGACGGCCAGGCAGGCATACAAGAGCTGGCCGGCGATGCCACCATGCTCTTTTACATGTGCGAGGAAGCACACGAAGGCTCGCGGGCATTCTTGGAGAAACGCAAACCGGATTTCTCGCAATTCCCCAAAATGCCTTAATGGTGCAGCCGGACCAAGCCACGTTAACTCACTTCCCGCAAGCCATCACCCTGCGGTGGGAGCATCGTACCCTGCAATTCCGGCGCCCGGCCACCACCTCTCGCGGTGCGCTGACAAGCAGAGAAACCTACATTGTACACGCGGCGTGTAGTCAAGGCACCGGCGAGGGCGAATGCTGTATCATGCCCGGATTGTTAAAAGACATCACCCCCGCAGAGATGCAATATTGGTGTGATGAAGTCATGCAACACCAAACCCTTACGCTGCCGGGCATGCCCTCACCCATCCGATTCGGTCTGGAATCAGCGGTCATTGCAGCACAATCCAAGGGAGACAAGCGCTGGGACTCGCCCTTTTCGCGAGGAGAAGAAGGCATAAGAATACACGGGTTAATCTGGATGGCAGACATACCCACCATGTTGCAGCACATGCACAAAGCTATAGCTCAAGGCTTTACTTGTCTTAAGATGAAAGTGGGGGCACATCCCTTCACGCATGAAACAGAAATGTTGCAAGCTGCGCGACAAGCGTTCCCGAATGCGGAAATACGATTAGATGCCAACGGCGCTTGGGAACCACGAGAGGCACATCGTAACCTCGAAGTTTTGGCTCGCCTCGGCATCAGTTTTATAGAGCAACCCATCAAACCCGGACAATGGCAAGCCTTGGCTGAGCTATGCCGCCATACACCCATCCCCATAGCTCTGGATGAAGAGCTGATTTATACGCAAAACATACGACAAATGCTCGAAACGATACGCCCTCAAGGTGTTGTCATTAAACCATCTTTACACGGCGGGTTGCTGGCTGCCAAAGCCTTGGCCGAGCAAGCTGAATCGCAAAAAATCAGTTGGTGGGTCAATTCTGCCCTCGAAAGCCATGTCGGCTTAGAAACTCTGGCAGAATGGTGCGGACTGGTCGCCCCGCACACCTTGCATGGACTTGGTACGGGCCAATTATTTGTAAACGATGCAAGCAAACGACTTTGCCTGGAGGGCGAGTTCTTACGGTTTAATTAAACCATAGCCGAAACTGCGTATAAAATCACCCCCAACATGGCCGGTATAGGCAATAGCCACCATGTAGTATGGCACCGGTTCACACCCGACCATCTTGCTCGCAGCTTATTGCAAACGAATAAAAATGCAGCACTTAAACAGATTACTGAGTAAAACCGGAAATCGAAATCAATTGTCGGACCGGATGATAACAAGTAGTGTACACACGGTAAAAATAAAAGAAGAAATAACAATTGCCCCGGCGCTTCACCGACATCCGGGTTCTCGTTATTTTGCGAATCATTTCTCGCTAAGTTAAACACGATGAAAACAAAAATTATATTCCACAGGCAACCATCAGTTATCATGCCGAGGGGAGTATATGTAAAACTGTGATAATAAGCAGGTATTGCACAGTTAAATACAAATGCGGCAGAGATGCAAAACACTCGATAAAGGGTCAGTTTTCTTAAATACGGCACCTGAGCTATCAATAAAAAAAACAATGGTATTGTAATAAAATGAAGGTAACATTGCCCTACCCTCCATAGCAAAAGCCACAACGCCACCAACTGACAACACAACGCAAACAGCGATATAAGCCTTGCATGCGCACGATAATATGCGCAATTAGCCCCCCTGCCCGATGCAGTCTTTGCAAACAGAGCACAAGCCCAAGCGGAAAAAAGCACAAACAACATAGGCTCTGTCGCAAGTCGATTTATACCGAAAATCACTGCCAACAGCCATCCCCAACAGACAGCAACAACTGCTACATCAAGCGACCACAAAGAGCCTAACTGCCACCACGAATAACGATTTTCTGTTTTGTACTCAGACACGGGCTCAAGTATGCCACCAAGTCGACTACTAAGCAAGAGTTTAAGTCGTCATTGCGAGAATTGTCTGCGAGTTGCTTTCAACAAAGAAAATAACACACTATCAAGTCACGATTTTTTCTTGCCTTATCATGAGACTTTACTATATAATTGTGCGCGCATGGAGTGGGATAATAAATTTATGACGTTGCTGAAAGACGCGGTTGCTCGATTCCTCGAGCAGGGCTCCGCTACGCCGGCATCGCTTTTCCTGCAGAACGAATGCGAGTTTTTAGCAGAGATAGGCTACACCCCGGCAGAGATGTTTGCTTACGTGCGAGATTATGCTACATGTGGCACACCATCCCCCTCGACAATATTGTTGATTGCCGCAACCCGGCGTTGTTTTTTTATTACCTCTCAGCGAGGAATCTTCGGCAATGCTAAACCGATAACAGAGGCAGATTTACCCGCAGAAGATGATGATTTTCAGGAGATTCGCTATCTACCCCGCATTATGCGCAAGGCAGAGGCAAAATTGCATGGCACATTGGGTGACGATTTAATGTTTTACTGCGAAAAGGACCGAGAGTTTTTGCGTACACACGGGGATATACATCCGGCAGATTTTCTGCATCTTACTTGGGCATCTCACGGGGACCGCCAACGTATAATAACGGCGGTTATCAACGCCATCAATGCAGCGAAAAAGAAAAATCCCACTCGTAAAACACCCAATGTACCCAAAGAAGTACAACGAGAACTTCCATTAGAATAACTACCTATGAAACACCAACCGGAGCAAGACCAAGTCACGACAGAACCTCAACGGCAAGCACTTGAGGCTATGTCTGAAGAATTGGTGCGCAAGCTCAATTTGATGGTGGCAGAACAAAACGCCCGAGCTCAAGAGTTTGCCAACCAACAACATTCGCTCTCTGCTCTGCCTGTTCAGCAACCCCAACAGGTAAAAACACCGAATTTCGTTCAACATCAACCAAAAGTTGAATCTTGCATTTCAAATTATCAGAAAAGACAACCGGCACAACCAATACAGCCACCGGTAACGCCACCTCAGATGGATTTTTGGCAAGAGCCCGTGCCACACAAGTCACAGCACAAACCAAATCGCCCCTCTCAACGAAAACAACCCACCATTATACAACAAAATAAAGAAGAAGAAGGCGTCAGCGCCACGACTGTCATCGTCATTCTATTGATAGCTTTCTCCATATTATCCAGAGCTTGTTCTTAATCTTTCATTTTATATTACTTGCACAATATTCATATGACTAAAAAAGCCATTACAGCCTTAGCTTTCAGTCTGTGTACAGCAGGGGTACTCATGACCTCCTGTTCCGAGACAGAAAAAGCAGAAGCAACCAGCCCGGCCCCAAATGTTAAAGTATTCAACATCCGCAAAGTAAGCGTTACCGATAGCGCTGTATGGATGGGCTACTTACGGGGTGTTCAGGATACTGACTTATACCCTCGTGTTTCGGGATTCATCATTTCTTACAAAGAAGGGCAACAGGTAAAAGAGGGCGACGTTATTTTTCAGATTGACCCGGAACCGTTCCAAGCCGAACTCGAGCGAGCCCAGGCAAACCATCAGGCCGCAAAAGCAGCCCTCACCCAAGCCATTGCAGAGCGCGATAAATGGCAGTCTGATTGCGACCGCTACACGGCTTTAAAAGAAAAAGAGGAAAAAGAACACAAAACCATTACGGCCGTTTCAGAGAAAACTTACACCGAGGCTCGGTTGAACCTGCAAGCAGCAGAAGCCAAAGTGAAAGCATGTGAAGCTGACATCAAGCAAAAAGAAGCAGCTTGCAAAACGGCTCAGATTAATTTGGATTACACCTCCGTCAGAGCCCCCTACTCCGGTTTTGTCGGCACGGCAAACGTATCTACAGGCGCCTTAGTCGGGCCGACAACCAAGCTTGGCAATATCGTATCCGATGGCCCTTTGCGTGTTGATTTTTCAATTAACAGTGACGCTCTGTTACAAGGATTCGAGCGCTTCGGACAGGTAGAATCGGCCACAATCAACGAGAACCTTCAAGCTGAATCTCCCAAGTTTGAGCTTATATTGGAAGACGGCTCCATCTACACGCACGATAACGCCCCGGTGAAAGGCGACTTACTCTCCATCAACAGTCGCATAGACAAAACCGGACTTGTCGATATTGTGGGAACAATCGAAAACCCCGCTCATAAATTGCGCAGTGGCATGAAGGTAAATGTACGAATTCCCCTTGCCGCAAGCAAAAGAGATGCATTATTAGTGCCACCGAGTGCCATTTACACCGTATTGCGCAACAATTTCATCATTGTCGTTGATGCACAAAACGTACCACACGCCATCCCGGTTGTCGAGGAAGGCACATACGAAATCGAAGTCACAGAGCCCGAAACCGGCTATACGTCAAAACAACAATTCGTGGCCATTGGTAGTTACACCGGCACACCTCTTGATGAAACCATCAAACCTTATCTCCCAAAAGGCGAAACGGATGTTACAAAAGCCTGTGTCGTAGCCGACCCCGACAATGGCGTGCAGGCTATGAATATCTCGTCTGCAAATTCGCGTTTGCCCGAGCGAAAGAAAGAACAAGAGGAAGCATACAAGAAACAAAAGGATAGCACACTGAGCAGCTTCCTCATTGCATTGGGCATGGAAGACGAAATACCGTCTCCTGATACAATTGTACCGGCAACCGTTAAGCCCGAGATTCTCACCTTCAAACCGGCAGACCCGCGAGTTGCCCAACAACAAGCGCAACCTCAGATTGACCCGAATGCCAAGGCAACCCAACCGCCCGTTCCCGTAAAAGTTACCGCTTTACGTCAACAAGACATCAGCGTCTATTCCGACTGGTTCGGCAGCTTACGCGGTAAAGAAGAAACAGAAATTCGCCCGCACATCAACGGGTTCTTGCTCAAACAGCACTTCCGCAACGGTACCATCGTAAATGAGGGTGATATTCTCTACACGATTGACCCGCGTCCCTATCAAGCCCAGTTAGACCAGGCAAATGCAAATCTAGCCTCGGCCGAGGCAGGTAAAACGCAGGCAGAAGTCGAGCTGGCAAAAGCGCAAGACACCTTGAGCCGTAAAACAAAAGCCAACATCGAAACCCCCAACACGTATTCGGAAAAAGATATAACCGAAGCAAAAAGTGCAGTACAAGCCCAAGAGGCAGCCCTGCGGTTTGCAGAAGCTAATGTTGCTCAAATGAAGGCCGCCGTTAAAACGGCTGAGATCAATCTGAGCTACACCACCATTAAAGCACCGTTCCGGGGACGAGTCGGCATCAGCAAACCCTCTATTGGTACACTGGTATCCTCAACAGATCCCGAAGCCATGGTCACCCTCTCATCGGTAGACACGCTGAGAGTAGATTTTCAGGTAAGTGGTCGAGACACTCTCTTAATCACCAATCAAGTAGGCATCAACAACCCCAACGGTGGCATGCCGTTCAAAATTATACTGGAAGATGGTAGCGAATACCCCGTTGAAGGGAAAATCGTTTCGCCTGACAACATTGTTAAGAAAAGCACCGGCACCTTCGGTATAGTGGGTGAGGTTGAAAATGTAACTCACGGTCTGCGCAGCGGTATGCCCGTAACGGTGCGAATTGTAGCCAGAGATTTCAAAAATGCCTACATCGTACCGGCACGAGCCCCCATGAATGCAGAAGGTCATGATATCGTATTGCTGGTGGGACCGGATGGCGCCCCCACAGCGGTACCAATCAAGCGCGGACCCATCGTAACCATACCGGTGGCAGGCCCCGATGGTAAAGAAGTAGAGCAACCCATGCAGGTTATCGAGCTTAACCCGCAACTTCTTGTACACATGGGATTTGTTGACGAGAAAGGAGCCTTGCTCCCGCTCGATAAGATAAAAGTAATCGTCGAAGGGACCATACCTGCAGCCATGGCCATGCAGGCCAACATGAAGGCAAACGGACGCGCCAACAAAGTGGCACCACGAGAATTTATCTACACCATGCCTAAAACCGTAGAACCCTCTGTAACGGCAGATAAAACACCTACGTCTAATCTTAAAAAATTCTGATATCTGAGTTATTATGTCTCCTTTTTTCATTAAACACCCGATTATCGCCGGCGTCATTTCAATAGTGACAACCATGCTGGGCGTCATCTGCATGCTCGGATTACCGATTTCTCAGTATCCGGACATCGCCCCCATCACCATTAACCTCAGTGCTTCATATCCCGGCGCCAACGCTCAAGAGGTAGCGGACTCCGTAGCTACGCCCATAGAACTGCAGCTCTCCGGCATGCAGGGTATGGATTATGTAACGTCCACCTCCTCCAACAACGGCAGTTGCTCTATCAACGTTATCTTTGAACCGGGGACCGATGCTAACACCAATCAGCAGCTTACCTACATGAAATACAGTCAGGCAACGTCTCAGCTGCCTAACACTGTAGCTCAAATGGGGGTAAATATTAAGCAATCTTCCGGGTTGCCCATGATGCTGTACGCCATAGACTCCCCGCAAGGATTCTTTAAACCGATTGACCTTTCGAACTACGCCTACATTAACTTAGTAGACCCGATTAAACGAGTAAAAGGAGTGGGCGACGTAATGGTGTTCGGTGGCCGTTTCGCCGTTCGTATTTGGTTGGATACCGAAAAAATGGCACAAAAGAACATCTCGGTAAACAGCGTATACAACGCCGTCAACTCACAGAATGCCATTAACCCCGGCGGTGCAGTCGGTGCAGAACCCATGCCTGATGGCCAAGAGTTTACCTACACGATTCGCAATAAAGGCCGAATGGAAAGCATCGAAGAGTTTGAAAACATCATTGTTCATCAAAACGGCACACAATCTGTAAGGCTTAAAGATATTGCCAAGATAGAGCTCGGCTCACAAAGCTATTCCCTTGCAGGCCGAGTAGGCCAAAGCGAGCTGGGATTCAGCCGCCCTGCAACGGTATTAGCCATCTATCAGGCTGCCGATGCCAACGCACTGGAAACCGTTGCCAACCTGGAAAAATTATTCAAGGAGAAAGAAGCCGTCATGCCGGAAGGCATGCGTGGTTTCGTGGCACTTGATACCACAACCACCGTCAGCGACTCTATCAACGAGATTATCCACACACTGTTCGAAGCACTCGTATTGGTAGCCATAGTTGTATTCCTCTTCCTGCAAGGTTGGCGCGCAACCTTAATTCCCCTTATCGCCGTACCGGTATCATTGGTTACCTCTTTCTGCTTCTTCCCGATTCTCGGCTTCTCGCTCAACACCATCTGCCTGCTGGGCATGGTGCTGGCCATCGGCTTGGTAGTAGACGATGCCATTGTGGTAGTAGAAGCGGTAGAATCGCATATGGAGAATGGCATGACGGCAAGACAAGCCACATTTGCAGCCATGAAAGAGGTAAGCGGCCCTGTTGTGGCTATTGCCTTGGTTTTGGCTGCGGTGTTCTTACCCTCCGTATTGCTGCCCGGCATTACCGGCACCTTGTTCCAACAATTTGCCGTCACTATCGCCATTTCGATGCTTATTTCTGCATTCAATGCACTTACGCTTTCACCCGCGTTATCAGCCTTGATGCTCAAGCCCAAGAAGGACCACAAGTCATTCTTGACCCCCTTCTACAACGGCTTTAACAAAGTGTACGATTACATTGCCTCGAAGTTTGCTTCTGCCTGCGCTTTCATGTGCCGTAATCTAACCATGTCAATGGCCGCGCTAGTCGGTTTGGGCGTACTGATTATCCCTTCTGCCAAGCAAGTTCCCGGCGGTTTCTTACCCGATGAAGACCAGGGATTCTTGATTGCCGGCGTAATCATGACCCCGGGTGTCTCATTGCAACGCCTCGTAGAACAAAGCCCCACTGTTGAAAATGTTCTGCTGAGCACCCCGGGGGTGGACAATGTCGTTTCCGTAGTGGGTATGAACATGGTCATCGGCGTGCAAACAACCAACGCCATGACCTACTTCGTGAAACTCAAAGACTTTGAGGACCGCCCTGAGATGGAAAATGGCAAAAAGCCCACGGCAAATGATTTGCTCAAGAGCATTATGCCGGCATTGTCCAACGCCGGTGTAGACGGCATGGTGTTCATGGTAAGCCCACCGGCCATTCCCGGCGTAGGCACGGGCAATGACATATCGTTCGTGCTCGAAGATAAAGAAGGACAAGGCGTTGCCGTGCTTTACAAGCAAGTCAAAAAGCTCGAAGCAGCGCTCAATGCCCACCCGGCCATTGCATCGGCATCTGACATGATGCTGCCGGCAGTACCGCAAAAGAGCATTGTTATCGACAAAGAAAAATGCTTGGCCCAGGGTGTAGACTATGCTGCAGCAAACTCTCTGTTACAGTGCTTTAACGGGTCCAGATTCGTGAACTACTATACACAGTTCGGCCAGCAATGGCAGGTATACATGCAGGCAGACGGCGAGCACCGCGTCAATACGGACCAGATTGCAAACTTCTACGTTACCAACGACAAAGGCGAGAAAGTGCCCATGGACACACTGGTAACAATATCTGACACGGCAGATACTGAGTTCGTACTGCACAACAACAATTACAACGCAGGCAAAATCAGCGTCAAACCGGCAGATGGCTACTCCTCTGCACAAGCCATGGCCGCCATTGATGAAGTATTCGCACAAAGTATGGACGTTACCAAATTCTCCATGAGCTATGTGGATATGAGTTTCCAAGAGAAAAAGGTACAAGACGGCCTGGGGCTGGGTGCCATCTTCACGCTTTCCGGCGTATTTGCCTTCTTGATTATGGCGGCATTGTATGAAAAGTGGACCCTCCCGATAGCCATTTTCCTTTCGGTACCCATTGCAGTATTGGGAGCATTCGTCGGCTTGTGGATGTTCGGGCTCACCCTCGACATCTATGCTCAGATCGGGTTGGTAATGTTGGTGGGTCTTGCAGCCAAGAATGCAATTCTGATTGTGGAGTTCGCCGTATTGCAAATGGAGCGAGGCATGACCTTGATTGATGCCGCCGTAACAGCTGCACGCATGCGTTTACGCCCCATTCTCATGACCTCCTTCGCCTTCATTCTGGGTTGCGTACCGTTGCTTACAGCAGAAGGCGCAGGAGCATTGGCCCGTAACGCTATCGGTGTGGTAGTGGTTGTCGGCATGAGTGTGGCGTCTATTATCGGCGTATTCTTCATCCCCTGCTCCTTCGTCTTTGTGATGAAACTCTTCCGTAGCAAAATCGAAAAAGCACAACACGGAGAAGACCCGGATGAAGTAGCAGCCTATGCCAAACTGGAGGCTGATGAGCATTCATAAATAGTTTCAGGTTAAGTATTATCCCCATATCGGCATCTCCTCAGCAAACGAGGAGATGCCTTTTTATGGCATCCTATTAACTTGACGAGACTCAATGCATATGATATAAGGAGCCAAGCATATTGCCGTTTATGAAAGATCAACTTTATGTCTATGATTGTCTGACCGGAAAACTTCGAGTCTCTAACGGAGATTTCATGGCTGTGGGCTCGGGCAAGCAAAATACTTTTCGCATCAAGACCGAAGCAGAAAATGCCGGCGTCTTTGCGCAACGTAACGGCATCTGCAAGTTTTTTCCGCACAATCAAATTACAGATTATTCGGTCAACGGAAACCGCACGAACGGAATAGCCCACATCAAACCGGAGCGATTTTACATATTCGTATTGAGCGGAGGCTGCTTTATCGCATGGTATGGCAATGAAGATTCGCGCCCTGACTTTGCAACATTCGATGCTGACAGCTGGTATATTTATAACCCGAATACTCAAGAATGGAGCGAAGAGATGGATTTTTGCTCTATTTTGAAAGAGTGCAGAAAGTACGATGAAAATGTACTGGCGACCTTCTACGGCATAGACCGCAACGCATTCAGGCTTCATGATTTAGCAGAAGTCGCAGATTTTTTAATAAAAAATGACGGAGAAACCTTAAAGAGCTCAACCTCAGCAAAGCTGAAAAGCTCTACTTTCTGCTGCGCCTTTTGTTATCACACCTTCACCCCGGAGCAAGCCAAAGCAATAGCAACCCATTCTTTACTGCAAGGAGACCCCATACTGGGCGAACGATGCATGAAGAGATACACCCCCACCGTGTATACGGATGACGGCAAACCGGTTGATGAGATGGGCTCGGTAAGCCACGAATACGCATGCCCGGCATGTCATCATAAATTACCACCATTCTACGAAAGAGCCATACACCACAGTATCGCCATAGTCGGCGCAGAATCAGTGGGCAAAACCTATTACATGTCGGCTCTGGTACAGCAATTAGAGCGAGAACTGCCACGCAGCTTCGGTATTCCCTTCAGAGATGCAGACCCTGAACAAAACGCAGCGCTCAACAACATGAGGATAAAGATCTTTTACTCTAACACGCCGCAAGAGTTCAGAGAGGGGCATGGATTACTCGCAGCACGACTGAGAAGTAAAGTATGGCTCGATGGTGCATACGCTGATATGCCCAGGCCATTCATCTACGCATTCAACCGAGACTCAGAATCGCACACACTGGCACTTTATCACACAAACGTCCACAGTGAAGGGAAAGATGATAAAGACGTGCTGAGACATGCCGATGCTATTTTTTATCTTTTCGACCCAACACAAGAACCTGCATTTGCCGAAATAATCAAAGGCGCAAACCCGGATGTTGCAAACCTATGCTCACGCAACCGTTGTAAGCAATCACTTTTGTTAGCAGATATCGAAATTCACCTTCGCAAAACGCTTAACTTACCGCCAAGCACAAAAATCGATAAACCACTGGCCATCATAATGACCAAAAGCGATTTGTGGCAAGAACTCTTGGGGCCGGAGCCCCTGCACCCTGCCGTCCGCAACAACACATTAAAACTTCAAAACATACAAGAAAACTCCGACCGCTTACGAGATTTCCTGTTCAGACTCACTCCCGAGATTTGCACGAGCGCTGAATCTATATCAGATAACGTAAGTTACTTTGCCGTTTCCTCATTCGGCACAACGCCGGAGGAAATCGAAGATGAATTAACCGGGCAAATCTATATTGCCCCGACCGAAGGCAAATTAACCCCTGCCCATGTAACGGATTGCGCACTCTGGGTATTGAATTATTGTAATGAATCATTACTTTCCGACAATTAAAAGACGGCTATTATGTCTTATCAATCGGTCAGAGGTATAGACAGGGACAGTAAGGCAGTAGCTGTCTACGCTGAATCACCCGATATTCCTCAAGACTTGGCGTTATCACTTGACGTATTGAGCCAAATAATAGCCGAGTTCCCTTACCCTCCGAATAGCACGCATTATTGCTACCACACAAATGGCTCTTGCCATATTTTGACCGCAATTTACGGTGTACCCCAAGGGCAAAAAATCATACACCACCTGGCATTAACGCATGATGAGGTATCAGCATTGAAAGAGAACAGCGCACGCCCCACCCCCGCCGGAATTATTTATGCCTTATTAAGCCGGAATTTTTGGAAGACACAAGCCGACTCCACTATAATTATTCCTCGAGAAGCACCGCATATGCCTGCTTCGGCCTTACCGGATGCATCGACTCAGCAAACCTGGAAAACACTCACCGGACACAAAAGCAATGCAACACTTTTGCTCGCCCCACCATACAACACACACTGCTACATACAGGCTTTTAACACAATAACCAACGAGCAATTTTTATTACTTTTACATGAAAGCATGTGGCTTACCTCAGACCGAGGTTGGTCTAAAGGGTTTCGCAGTTTCTCCATTAACCCGGAAATAGATTTCAAAGAGAACGATATTACCTTATTACCGGGGAGCTCAGATAGAAGCCCAACGGTACCCACTCTGGCATTAAGAAGAAAACTAGCCCCTATCTCAAACACAGTTCCACTGCCGGAGACCGCCACCCTACACCCCGAACCGATACCATCACCAACGAGTACAATAACACAACAAAGCACCCCCACACCGTATAAATACACAGAAGCACCGGATGATGACTGCTTTGATATGCCCCAGAAAACAAGCAAAATTAGTTTCTTCATATTCGGGGTAATAGTAGTATTCATGCTTTCGGTCATTGTCGCCATGACAATATAGCATTAAAACGTTCTCAGAAAAATGAATGCCACTATACAGCGACATCTGAAACGCCTTGCGCTTGCCGAGCGCCGGGATGAGCTGAGATTATTGCTGCAAGACTACGCAACAGCAAACCCTCAAGATATTGAAGCGCAAGAGGAACTGAGACGCCTCAACAACGGTGAACCGTTACGACTGATGCTGCCGGCAGCCGAACGAAAAAAAGCCATGGTTGACGATGCGCGTAAAGCCATTGAATGGCTCATCGATGATCACCCCATTGACGAACTGCGTTTGTGTAATAACGAAACCTTGCGCCTAATTCTGACCAAACTGCAACAGCATGAAAAAATTATTCTCAACGCCGGGCAACAGATGCCGGAAAAAGTCATTCTATACAAAAAAACACTCAAAAAACGAACCAGAGAATTATCGGGGCGAGTAATACGTAAACACATCGGAAAAATCATTATAACAGCATGCGCATGCGCTATCGTAGGGGGTACTTGGTACGCCATGAATAACCGCGCACACGAACATTTACACGACTTAAAAGAGGCTTTAGCCACTCCCTCATACTCAAAACTTCTTGAGACAAAAAAACAAGCAAACAGCAAGATAAACCTCTATTTCTGTCCGGAGCTTTCATTCCTTATCTTAGAGGCTGAACAATGGATAGCCCAACAGGAAAAGACCTACAGAGACATTGATACGCTATTAACTGAACTTGAAAACAGACGAAAGCTAATCATAGACCTCGGCCCGTCCGAATTGCTGAATATAGAAAATCAGATTTCCCAAAGTCGCATCAACCAAGAGCAATTACGATCTCGCTGGCAAGACTTATGCAGGCAAAGTTATTCGGAAATGCGGGCAAATCAAGCTCAAATCAGAAACAGACTAGAACACCCCTTACCTCCTGAGCCTTTGTTAAATAGCACCTTACCGCAATACCTGCAATCGCTGGAAGGATATCTGCAAACCTTGAAGACTCGTTTGGCGGAAACACAAAGCACTTTAAGGCTCTACAACATACAGTCTGACATAGTGACAACGCTGACCGGCAAAATAGAATGGGCTACGCGTACGATACACGAAACAAAGCAACTGCAATCTCGATTGACTCAATTAAACTCATGCGCCGGTTACAATTCTTTCTGTTCGGTTATCCACAGTATACCTACCACGCAATACAGCGAATCTAAAAATCTTATGGCTATCAAAGGGAAGTTACTCACCTTACAACAGGTAACAACCCAAATATCGGCAAACAAAGCGGGCTGTACACCTGCACTCTTTTCTGCGACAAAAGCAGCGATTCTGGATGGCGCGCCTACATTCCCCACCGAATTCCCACCCAATACTACCATTTTAACAATACCGGAAGACCTGTTTACTGCACCATCGTACCATTACAAAGTGTACGCATTGAAAATATCTGAAACAGAAACATGGTACAGCACAATAAAGCCGGAGTTGCATCAATCAAACTTCATCACCTTCCGCAGAAGCTCCATCGACCCGAATTTCTCCCCGGAACACAATTTAATGGAATTTCAAAATGATGACACCTACAAGCTGACAGAAATTGATGCAACGCAACTTGTAAAAGATTTAAACATCGAGCGCAACACATTTTTTATCAGTCACAATATACCCGGATTGTTGACTCAGGTATTAAATTACCCCACGGGAAAACACCCGGCGTTGGCACAAGCCTATGTGTATCTGAGCTTATTGCAATTGTTGGATGCACACCCGCACCCCATACTCACCGGTATCAGATTCTCGCCTACTCTCAAAAAGCACGCCGAATCATTTACCGCCCTGATAAAACAGCACAAGATTACGTTGCGACCCGGCTGCTGGCTCAGCGCAGACCCCGCCGTACAACGTGCAGAAAGGGCTTTTGACGAATGGTTTAAGACACATAAAGGGCACGACTATGCCGCAGAGATGAAGCAAAACTTTCTAAATGATTATTCGGCAACAGCCGTATATTGTGGTTTTATAAATGAAGAAGGAGAGCCTGTTTTCATACGCCAAGCAAAAGATGCAGCACAGCTCTATTATATATCAGACGAGGGACTGACAACAGAGAGGACAAAGGCGCTCCCCCTGTCGCCCATATTTACAATGGAATAAAGCAGACGATGAAGATAGCACTATTATCAGATGTGCATGACAACATCAACAACCTCTTAGCAGCCTTGCAGGGCGCAAAAGAGGCGGGCTGCACACACCTCTTTTATATGGGCGATATCGTTGAGCTCGCTACTCTCAATCTTCTTTTGGAAGAGTGGGGGCAGCCTGCAGATATCGTTTTCGGTAACAATGAATATGATAAAGCAGCACACCTTCAGCTAACGCGGCAGTACCCTCAAGCACGGCATCACAGGTACGAGGCAGAGCTCTGCATTGACGGTCGCAAGGTTTACTTTACTCACCTGCCATACCAAATTGCAGCCAAGGCCGAGAGCCTCAACTACGATGCCGTATTCTATGGTCACACGCACGTTGCAGAGCAATATTCTCACCAAGGAACCCTTATTGCAAACCCCGGCGAAGTCGGCGGTGTAAGACGCCCGCCTCAATTCGGAATCTACGATACACAAACCAACTCCGTTACCTTTTGCAAGCTTTGATATGGATTACCTTTGCTACAGATTTTCCGAATTGCCCATCACAGAGATGGATTTCTCCATCTTGTCCGCAGAAGAACAATTATTCACCTTCAAGAGAAAACAAGCACGGCTGCTTCTCCGGCAAGAAATAGCAAGAAGAACCCACCAAGCCCCTGCCGACATCCGCTTTTCAACAAACGAGCACGGCAAACCATACACAGAGGGCATCCATTTCAACATCAGTCATTCGCAAGATTTGCTTTGTTTGGCCTTTCATCACTCCGACATCGGCGTAGATATTCAACACAAATGCGAAAAATATAACATAGACCGCTTAGCACCGCGCATGATGAGCGAAGAGCAATTACAGAGGTTCAACAACAGCACCGACCGAGAGAGAGATTTCTATTATTGTTGGTCTATTGCAGAAGCTCTCGTAAAACTGCACGGCTCTACCATTTGGCATGCAAAAGATTATCCCTTTATATTACATGGCACAAGCGTTAGCTTAAGTTTCGAAAACGAAATAGAGGTGCAACTATTTCAACCACAACAGGGCTATTACGGCGCCATCGCGTACCGTCTTTCGACTTGCCATCCGCTCAAAACCAACATATAATCATTTACCACAACAATGACAGATTTACCCTTCTACATGCAAATTAACCTCTGGCTGCTTTTATGCAGCGGGGGGATTCTGTTCTTTATCTGTTGTCTACCTATTTCGGATTATAAGCGAGTGATGCTCGGAGGAGAACCGGCATTTCCGGTACCGTCAACAACCGATAAACTGCTTACTCTATTTTTCGTAGCATTCACAACATTGCTCTATACCGGCGAGTGTTTTGCAGCCCATTCTGCGCCCGAGTCTGACGAGCAGACAATCAACCTCGTAAAAATACTATTCACGTTACTACTGCCGATTATCCTCTATTTGCCTCTGATTGTTCGCTATTTTTTCATTTCGTACCCACCGGCAAAGATTCAACTCAGAAACGTCCTCATCACTTTTGCAGCGCTGGCAAGCATATACATTCTCATCATAATATTGCATGCAAGCGGAATAATTAATTGGCTTGTCGAGCTGACGGGGACCCCCGAAACGCAACAGGCGATAAAAGCCCTGCAAGAAGCCTCGCTCATCGATTTTGTGGTGCTGGCCATCACTGCCATTATCATAGCACCAATCGTAGAAGAAATCGTTTTTCGAGGCTTTTTCTTCAGAGTTCTCAGCAGCCATGCCGGGGTCATCGTTGCAGCCTTGATTTCATCAGTCTTATTCGGCGCGGTCCACTTATCACTTGCCCAAACAATCACTTTGACTGTATTTGGTCTTGTTCAGTGCACACTTTATGCATCCACCCGCTCCATCATCTACCCTATGCTGTTGCACATGCTCTTTAATAGTGTCGGGGTTGTATCAGTTTTTGTCAACAGATGAACAAGCAATGTCTCATACCCCCCTCAAGAATTTAGGTGAAAACGCAATCCTCAAACGATTGCTCTGTACCCTCAAAAACCTGCCGGATGCACCCGTCGGCCCGGGGGACGATTGTGCCGTGGTACCCCGCAATGAAGAGTGGGACACCCTGTTAAAAACCGATGTTGTTGTCGAGAATGTGCATTTCACACCGAATACAGCACCTCACCGCATCGGGCGCAAGGCTCTTGGCAGAGCAGTGTCTGACATCGCCGCCATGGGTGGCATCCCCGAGCAGGCTCTCATTACTATACTCACTCATAAAAATCGCCCTGTTGAGCTTTTGGAGGGCATTTACCGAGGTATAGACGAAATGGCCGGCTTATTCGACATATCTATCGCAGGTGGAGAAACCTCTGCCATCCCCTTTGACGGTCTCGTCATCAACGTGGCATTAACCGGCAGGGTTGAGCGAGGGCAAGCCATATTACGGAGCGGAGGTCGCGCAGGCGACACCATTTATGTAACCGGCCCCTTGGGGGGGAGTTTCCCCTCAGGGCATCATTTGGATTTTATACCGCGCGTACACGAGGCGAGGGCCCTCTTACAAGCAGGGCTCAAGCCAACAGCCATGATGGACCTCTCTGATGGTCTGGGGGCAGATTTGCCGCGTTTGGCATCTGCCTCTGCATGCGGGTTTGAACTTACACCGGCCGCTATTCCCTGTACACCCGGGTGCACAGTTGAGCAAGCCATCAACGATGGTGAAGATTACGAACTACTACTCACCCTGTCTCCGGCAGAATCAGCCGACTTACAGAAACGCTCTCTCCCCAAACTTTACCCCATCGGCAAATTAACCGTTGCGCCTCTTCACAAACTTAAGGGAGGATGGCAACACTTTCAGGCCTAGCGCTCCTTTTATCCCCCCCTTCAGATGACCACCTTGAGGGAACCGCGCACTTTTGTTTTCTGATTTGACGCGTTCCTGCGCTTGCCGTGCAGAGTTCTTGAGAAACATCTCTTTTCACCTCTTTTCTCAAGGTCTCTCGTAACATGCTTTTTTTCAAGCATCTATCATTATCGCTTTCTAACATTTTTGCCCGCCTTGTTATATTTCTTAATTTAGTTAACTTGTTGTATTTCTATCTCTTACAGCTCGTTAGTTATTTGTTCCACACACAGCAACCTTGCATAATTGAAATTAAATATAATTATCAAGATTGCTTAACTTTCCCGATTCAAATGACAAAAAAAAATCTAACGCGTGGAACGCCCATGGAACAAAAGAAAAAGCACGGTTGAGGGGAGAGCAAAAAATAAAAAAACTTTTTTTGAGCACAGGTGCGTGGCATATTACCGTCCGCAACAACCCCCGGACACAAAAACGGGGAAACAAAAGAACAAACGAACGAGATACGAAGCAATGAACCATCAGGAAAAGGAAAAGGCCCTTTGGGAGGAGATCATGGAGGATCTCCGTGTGCAGGGCAACGTGGCGGCGTACGGGTTCGAGACTTATATCTCTCAGCTTACACTTAAGAAAGACACCGGCACGAAACTCATACTGGAATATCCGGCCGGCATGTTAGTGGAATGGGTAGAATCATACTATGCGGCAGACATCACGATGTCGGCATCGCGCGTACTACAAGCAGCACGAGAACTTGAATTCGTACAAGCGGCTATAGACGAAGCACCTCAAAGCCCCCCTGCCCCTCAAGCAGCACCAACAACATTCTCTCCCGTTGTAAGTAAAAAGACCCAAAGTCGCAAGAAGACACAAGGCAAGGCCAAATACGACAGTGGGCTCAACCCTGATTTAACCTTCGACAACTTTGTCGTTGGCTCAAACAGCGAGTTTGCCGTAGCCGCAGCTCGAGCCGTCGTCAATGCCCCCAGCTCCATGTACAACCCGCTTTTCATACACGGCGCCTCCGGGTTAGGCAAAACACACCTTCTGTGCGCTATCGGCAACGCCATGCGTGAGAAAGACGAGAATGTACGAGTACAATATGTCACCAGCGAAGATTTTACCAATACCTATATTGATGCCATCTCTCGAAAAGGTGACGCGCTGAGCAATTTCCGCAGCAAATACCGCAAGGCAGATGTGCTTCTGATAGACGACATACAATTTCTTTCTCAAAAAGACAAAACGCAAGAGGAGTTCTTCCACACTTTCAATGCTCTATTTGCCAGTGGCAAGCAGATTGTGTTAGCCTCTGATTGCCCGGCAGCAGACATTTCACGCCTCGATGATCGTCTGACCTCCCGGTTTGAACAGGGATTAACCGTAGCTCTCACCGTACCGGATTTGGAGACCAGAATTGCCATTCTTCGACAAAAGCGTCGTATGTGGAAGGGCAACCTCATCAGCGATGAAGTTCTCGAGTATCTGGCTAAAAATATCACCAAGTCCGTACGTCGTTTAGAAGGTGCTCTTATTCGATTGGCTACTTTCGCCTCTTTTGCCCAGAAAAAGCCGACGGTTATGGAGGCTCGCCTGCAACTGCGCGATATGCTGCAAGAGGATAAAAATGTGGCAGATATCTCTATTTCTGACATTCAGAACCTCGTTGCTCAGGAGTTCAAGATTAGAGTTGCCGACATCAATGGGCGCCGCCGCACGGCCAACGTGGCGCACCCCCGCCAAATCGCCATGTACTTAGCCCGCAAACACACTCAAAGCTCGCTCCAGGACATCGGTGCAGCATTCGGCGGCAGAGACCACGGAACCGTTATTCACGCAACTAAAACAATCGAAGACAAAATGGGCTACGACGCCTCTCTTACAGAGATTATCAACCGCTTGTCCGCACAATTCGCCTAATTCATCTCGAATTTGTTCGTATTTCGAACGAAAAGACCACTTTTCCTACTTGAAAAGTGGTCTTTTCTCTTGACCGAATACAAAGTATATGTTATATAGAGAGCACGCCTATGTTAAAGATATCCACAAAAGGTCGATATGCGCTTCGTATCATGATAGATCTAGCCCATCACATAGAAGATGGACCGGTTTCCCTTCGCGCAGTGGCCGAACGCCAACAAGTGACGCTCAAATACATGGAAAGCATCATGTCACTATTATTAAGAGAAGAATTGGTCGTCAGTTCGCGCGGTAAATCAGGGGGCTACAAATTAACAAGAGAACCCAAGGATTACAGCGTATATGAGATTTTACATGCAGCAGAGGGCAACTTGGCTCCGGTGCAGTGCTTGGCAACGACCGTTAATGACTGCCCGTTACAAGGCACCTGCCCCACCTTACCTATGTGGGAAGGTCTCAACGAACTTGTTATGAATTATTTAGGCAAGTACACCCTCGACACCTTGGTTCAAGGTGATAATATGATTCACGCTTGCGAGCGCTGAACAACGCAACAGTACAAAAAAGACGCACTTAGGTGCGCCTTTTTTGTATGAGAGGGCATTAATCTTTTTTATCTTGCTCAGCTTCTTTGGATTCATCATCTCCCTTGAGCCCTTTTTCAAACTCACGGCGAGCCTTTTTGAACTCAGCCACGCCCTTACCCAAGTTGCGAGCAATATCCGGCAAGCGCCGTGCGCCGAAAACAATCAGCACCACAACAAATAATATAAACCAATGCATAGGCGAACCCAAATTTGCGATTACCGGAGTCATAGGCATATGATAACACTCATCACTTGAGAAAGGCAAGCAAAATATCTGTAAGCATTGCCAAAAACAACAAAAGCCCCTGCAACGTGTACGCAAGGCTCTTTTTGTTTGCCAAACGGCATGATAACGCGTATAATAGCGCGCGTGAAGTTGAGTGCTCTGAAAATATACGCATTGAAGTTGGCTCTGTATACCGGGGGCTTACTTTATATGGCAATAGATTTATTTATATGGCAAGGCCCCTTATGGGGTATCTTGTACGAAAGGCAAAAAGCTGAGGATAATCTAGCGCCCTCCCCGACGGTGCTCAATATATACGGGGAAAAAACAACGGAGCAACAATGGGCAAGGCGCGTAGCAGAACTGAAAACGCTCGGCGTTTCCGAAGATTACCTGACAGCCAAGACAACGACAGACATTATCGGCAACAGTTTACTGCGTATGCGTGCTCGTTATAACGACCGAAATATACCCAATTTTCAAGCAGAAGCGCACACCCTGGCAGAAACTATTCTTGCCAGAGCGAAAAACACACAACAAGCCGATACATGGCTGAGTAGTCAAGGATACAATCGCGAGACCCTGCAGCATAAATTGGCCTCTATCATGCGCCAGCAGCATTATCTGGAAGACACACTCAAAGAACGCACAGCCGCGTCAGATGAAGAAGCACAAATCATTGCCTCTCAAATGGGAGAACACTTGGTAATGCCCGAACATCGCCAAGTCAGCCACATTTTCTTATCAACCAACAATAAAGATGAAGAAGAGGTCAAAGCTCGCGCTGAAGACATACTGAGCCAACTGACAGCTGCACCGGAGACATTCGCCGATTTAGCCAAACAACACAGCGAAGACCCTCGCACCGCCCCTGTAGGCGGCAACTTAGGTACGGTATATGCACATCACACATCACCGCTCAAAGAAATAAATCTTCTGGGTATAGACCCCATACCGGCCGGGGTACCTGTACTGGTACGCAGCAGATGGGGGTGGCACATTGTGCTTGCCGGAGAAATACAAGAACCACGGCCCTTAACGACCAAAGAGTACAACGACAGCATACGCAGCGCCATCGTTTCTCACAAGACAGAACAAGCTGTTGATATGTGGATGGAGGCCAATATCAATGAGGCAAAGAAGAAAAACAAAATACAGACTCATGTCAAATAAAAGCATCACCGTACATCGAACCACTCATGGTTTGAAAGGAGACCTGCGCATTCCCGGGGATAAAAGCATATCTCACCGTGTTGCCATTTTAGGCGCACTGGCTCACGGCAGCATGAAGGTAAGCAACTATCTTTGCAGTGAAGATTGTCTCAATACACTCAATGCCATGCAGCAGCTGGGAGCCACGGTCATTGCGTCTGATTCTCCGGATTGTTTTACCCTTATTGGTACCGGCTTACAGGTCAAAGCACCGCAAACGGATATTGATTGCGGCAACTCCGGTACCGGCATGCGCCTGATGGCCGGGGTCTTAGCGGCATTGCCGTTTGAATCAAGAATGTTCGGCGATGAATCCCTGAGCAAGCGCCCCATGAAGCGAATCATGACCCCTCTCGGTCTGATGGGGGCTGATATCACGGCCTGCGGAGAAAAAGAAGGCTGTGCCCCGCTTAAAATACAAGGTAGCCCATTGCACCCCATCGAATACACACTTCCCATGGCAAGTGCACAGGTAAAGAGTGCAATTTTATTAGCCGGTATGCTTACGCCCGGCACAACAACCGTGCACCAACCTGCCCTTACACGCGACCACACAGAACGTCTTTTTTCCCACTTCAACGTCCCCTACACTGTGTCCGATGATGGCCTGCATATCAGCGTACACGGGGCGGCAAAGCTCACGGCTAAAGACATCACCGTGCCCGGCGACATTTCTTCTGCCGCTTTTTGGATAGTGGCAGCCTGCATTATACCTGATAGCGAATTGACACTCAGAAACGTAGGACTCAATCCCACACGCAATGCCATTATCACCGTACTCAAACGCATGGGAGCCGACATCGAAATCAATATCCATTCAGAACAAGGAGAACCCTACGGAGACCTCACCGTACGCTATTCTCCGCAACTGCATGGCACCGAGGTATACTCGCATGAAATCCCCAACCTGATAGACGAGATTCCCATATTGGCCGTGGCTGCAGCCTACGCACAAGGAACAACGATTATACGAAATGCCAAAGAACTGAGGGTAAAAGAGAGCGACCGCATCGCCACCACCGTCGGCAATCTGCTTGCGATGGGCGCTAAGGTTGCAGAGTTTGAGGATGGCATGGAGATTACGGGCGGAGCCTCATTACACGGGACCATCTTAGATAGTTACGGAGACCACCGTATTGCCATGAGTTTCTTGATTGCCGGCTTGCAAGCAGATGGAGAAACGACTCTATTGCACTGCGAAAACATCAACACCTCGTACCCCGGATTTGAACAGCATTTAACGCAACTGATTCAGGCATAATTTATATGGCTAGAATTACAGAAGAATGCGTAGCGCGCATAAAAGACTCGGCAGATATTGTGGATATCGTCGGTGGCTGCATCCAACTGCGCCGAGCCGGTAATTCTTGGAAAGCATGTTGCCCTTTTCACAACGAGAAGACCCCTTCATTTCATGTTAACCCGGCGCGCCAAACCTTTCATTGTTTCGGCTGTGGAGTAGGTGGAGATGCCATCAAGTTTCTCATGATGTTTGAGAACTTGGACTACCCTACAGCGTTACGCCGAGTAGCGGACAAAAACGGCATTGCCGTGATTGAAGAAGATGAGAATCCTGAGATGCAGCAACGTCGTCGCTTAAGAGGGAGAATCATCGAAGCCAACCATTTGGCAGCCGACTATTTTCACCGGCAGCTATGTCGTAATCGAGAAGCCGACCATGTGCGCGAATATCTCAAACAAAGAGAATTCAATATAGAAGTAGCTAAGGCATGGCTGCTAGGATGGGCACCACCCGATTTTCGACAATTTCGTCAACTGGCAGCATCTCAACATATAGACACTCGATTATTGACGGAGTCCTACTTATTACAAAACAACAGCAAAGGCAGTTACCCCGTATTCCGAGACCGACTCATGTTCCCCATCCACAACGTGCGAGGTGAAATTGTGGGGTTTTCGGGGCGCATTATGGCAGAGGGCCAAGACCCTCGCAAATATGTTAACACGGGAGATACCGTTGCCTTCCACAAAGGAGAACTTCTCTTTGGGCTCTACAAAGCGACCTCGCACATAGCTCGTGCCGGTATGAGTGTGGTTATTTGCGAAGGTCAGCTGGATGTTATTGCCTGCCACGAAAAGGCGGATATACGAAACGCCGTGGCCGGTCTGGGTACAGCCTTTACAGACGACCACGCTGCCACTTTACGCAAATATGCAAAAAAAGCCATTCTGTGCTACGATGGTGATAATGCCGGCATCAAAGCAAGCGAGAAAACGTATCGCCGACTCGCGGCAGTGGGCATGGAAGTCGCTATGGCAACCCTGCCCCCCGGTGAAGACCCCGACTCGTTAATTCGCACACAAGGCGCCGAGGCTCTCAGAACAGCCATTGAACAGTCCCGCCCCTATTTAGAGGTTCGGGCAGAAATAGAGCAACAAGCAGCCGGGCAAGATGCCAATGCAAAAGCGGCACTTGTGCCCCGCATGGCAGATTTGACAGCGGAGGTCACCGACCCTATTCGACGCGATATTCTCATAGCAGATTTAGCAGTGCGACTCAATACCGGGCTGGATGATTTTCGAGATACGGTAAATGACATAATTCGCAATCGCAAAGATGCCCCCCTCAACACGGCACAAGAAGAAACCGAATATATTGATGAAGAGTACGATGAAGTTGATATGGCATCGGAAAACGGAGCTACGATAACTCCCCCTGCTCGTGTAGCGCCGATTCGCTTACACCCGACCATTCGTAACTTGGTGGGCTACGCAGCCCAAAGCAGAGAAGCACAACAATCACTCGTTGCCCGAATCGAGGAACTGCAAGAACCCATCAACACATTATCCGGAGGCATCATACTACAACGCCTGCTCGAGATTTTGCCCGAACCCGGTAACGTGCTTTCTTGGCAAAACTTTTTGGACCTTTTACCTCCGGAGCAAGTGGCTGCGTTACGACAGATGGACAACACCGCCATCGAGCTACCCGATGCCGATGTTTTCATGGAACAAGCATGTGCTCATGCAGCAAGAGATGCAGTGAAAGCTCGAATCGACACGCTCAAAACAACGATTCGCAGCAGCAACGTACCACAAGAAGCAGTGGCCGAGTTGTTCCGCGAAATGAATGAGTTACAGAGATTACTCAATGGGCAATAATGCCTTCTCATACATTAAGTATCTCGGCATCAACCAAATCATTCTGAATTAAGGAGGCGAGTATGGGTAAGCCGGTTGTCCGCTCAATCAAATCGGCATTGGTAACGGCAGCGGTATCCCACTCTTCACCGGGATGATTCAGTATAACACCTACGCAGTTAAGCCCCATTTCAGCAATAGATTCGGCTACCATAGCCACCTGCCCGGCGGCCCCTTTACGATTATCGGTAACAAGAATTATCGGCAGGTTCAACTTTTTAGCGAAATCTGCCGCTGTAACACCGGGGGCAATGGGAGTTAACCACCCGTAGATACCCTCTGTAAGCACCACATCAAATTGTTCGGTCAATTTCTGCCACGAATCATACAAACAATCAACATCTACTTCTTTATGCTCCAAAAAAGCAGCCATAAGAGGGTCTGTTGCGGTGCGCAGATATACCGGATTTACTGAATCCAAGCTCAAGTTCGGTTGCCCGATAATTTCCCGCATACTACGAACCTCGGCTCGGTCACCACAGGTAATCGGCTTAAATCCCACAGCATTAATCCCGGCAGCATGCAAACTGCGCAGCAGTTCTGTTACCACATATGTTTTACCGACGCCGGTATCTGTACCAGCTATAAAAAAATGCTGATTCATGTTAGTGTAAAAAATTATTCCGGAATAACGATGCGGGTATCGTGCTCATCCCACTCATCCGAATTATCAGAATTACTGTAACTGACTAAGCACCACACAATGATGGCCAAACCGAGCGTAATGAGCTTGGGTTTCCAATTGCGGGATAATTTTTGACCGTATCGTTGCAGTTTAAGCAGCATCAGATTTCTGTTCCTGTTCATACGAGGCGTAATGGTAGACAAGTTCCGTCAGACGATTAGAAAGCATCGAGACGGACACATCTCGCTGCATCATATTACCCACAACCAGTGATACCGTACCGGTTTCTTCAGATACAACAATCACCACGGCATCCGATACCTCTGCAACCCCAATACCGGCGCGATGGCGCAAACCGAGTGAGCGATCCTTGAGCTCTTTTGATGTCACCGGGAAAATGCAACCTGCTGCCACGATTCTCTCATTGTTAATAATGACAGCACCATCATGCAAGAGGGTTTTAGGATGAAAGATAGAGCCCAAAAGCTCTCGAGAGCAGACGGCATCAAGCTTGGTACCGGTTTTCACAAACTCAGACAACTTGTTACCGCGAGAGATGGCGATAAGTGCACCGTATCTCTTGCTGACCAAGTAAGAAACAGAATCGCATATACGTGCAACCAAATCTTTATTTTCTTCTTGTTTCCACAATTTACCGAGAACACGGTGAGAGCCAAGCTTGGCAAGAGCCGTTCTTAATTCGGGTTGAAAGAGAATCACCAAGAGGGTACCGGGCCCCAGTATAGCCCCAACTATACTTTGCAACACCGTAGCCCCGGTAATACGTAATATAAAGCCCCCCAAAGCAACAATGGTGACAAGCCCTGCCAAGATGGCAGCAGCGCGAGATTCTCTGAAAGCCCGGTACAACTGGTAAAAGACCAGCCACAGAACACTTATTTCAAAAGCGCCTCTCAGAAAATCTACGATACTCATATTGGTTTATTGTACTATTTTTTCGGCAAATAGCAAGTTAATTTAACGGACTATCGGTAAGCCACTCGGCCACTTGCGGGGCGGCGTAGGTCAATATCATATCTGCCCCGGCTCGACGTATGGAAAGCAAGGATTCTAACATACAGCTGCGTTCATCTAACCAACCGGAAGCAGCGGCTGCTTTTATCATCAGGTACTCTCCGCTTACGTGGTAAGCTGCTATCGGCAAGTTCGTACTCTTACGCAGTTCGGCAATGACATCCAGATACATAGTGGCAGGTTTCACCATCAGCATATCAGCTCCTTCTTCCACATCGGCCAATGCCTCTCGCACGGCCTCTCGGCGATTAGCCGGGTCCATTTGGTATGTCTTCTTATCGCCGAATTTGGGGGCACTCCCCAACGCACCACGGAACGGACCATAAAAAGCAGATGCATATTTAGCAGTATAGCTGAGTATTGAAACCTTTGTAAACCCTTCGGCATCGAGCGCAGCCCGAATTGCCGCCACGCGTCCGTCCATCATATCGCTGGGGGAAATAATGTCTGCCCCGGCACGTGCATGGCAAAGAGCCTGACGACAAAGAGCCGTCACGGTTTCATCATTAAGAATCTCGTAATCTCCGTTATCATACTCTTTAACAATACCATCTTGTCCATATGTGTTGAAGGGGTCAAGAGCCACATCCGTCATCACGCACATTTGGGGCACTGCGGCTTTAATGGCAGCTATTGCACGCGGCACTACACCTGTCGGGTTCCAGGCCTCTGTACCGGCGGCATCCTTTTTTTCTTCGGGCACAACGGCAAAAAGGTCGACACAATGAATACCGAGGGCAAAAAGCCTTGAGCACTCGGCAGCAATATCTGCCACACACCAACGAGTACACCCCGGGAGCGATTCTATGGGTGTATTTTCCTCACCCTCTTGTACAAACATGGGATAAATCAGATGAGATGCAGCGAGAGACGTTTCACGCATCAAACCACGAACAGCAGCAGATTTACGATTACGCCGGGGTCTATTTGTAAGATTCATAATTTTGTTTGTTCTATATGTGAGAAAAATTCAGTTGCGGCTTTATGAACAACATCTACCACCTCAAGAACAGATAAATTACCGGTTTCAATTTTCACATGACAGGCATCTGCATACAAGTGAGAACGTTGCTCAATCAATTGTTCTATAATGGCTTTAGGATTATCTCTATTAAGCAGAGGTCTGTTGGTTGCGCGAGAGGTACGCTCCAGAACAACATCGGCATCGACATCTAACCAAGTGACAAAGCCTATTCGTTTTAAGATGCTTCTATTAACAGGGCTAAGCACAACGCCGCCACCGGTGGATATAATGGCCGAGCCATACGGAGCATGCGGAGAACTCTCTATATAGCGTAACAAGGCTGTCTCTAATGCTCTGAAATGCGACTCTCCCGATTCTCTGAAAATTTCGGGAATAGGCTTGCCGAGTTGCTCCTCGATAATAGAGTCCATATCCAGAAGCGGCAATCCCGTGAGGCGGCTGAGCTCTTTACCCACAGTCGTTTTACCACTTCCCATCATACCTATCAGGATGATGGAGCGACCTTGCGTATCTATGGGACGACAGAATGTCATAAATCAACGGGGGAATTATAGCACATATCGGGGACGTTGACAAGATTTTGCCACGTAATCCGGCGTAATTATCTTGTCAATGGCATGAATTGGAAAGATGACAAGAGCACAAGGCAGGCATGCACGTTAGGATAAGCGGCAGTAATACAGTCAAATTATCCCACTATTCCCTGTTCTTCCTCAAATTGAATTAGTTCGCGAAGAGGTGCATGCCGGGGGTGTAATAATTCGGGGTCGGCATCTAAAATGGCGGCAGCATCTCGGTTGGCGCGGTGTATCAGGCGAATATCGCTGAGCCACTCGGCAAAGCGCACGGCAGCTAAGCCACTTTGAGCGGTGCCCAGAACATCGCCCGGACCACGCAAACGGAAATCTTCTTCTGCAATTTCAAAACCGTTGAGCGTACGGCACAAAACCTCAAGTTTATCACGCCCGGGCTCACCTTGCTTTGCCGATGTAAGCAAAATGCAGTAGCTTTTGTACTGACCGCGCCCTATACGCCCCCTCAACTGGTGTAATTGAGACAGACCGAACGCATCAGCATCGTTAATCATCATGATGGTGGCATTCGGCACATCTACGCCAACCTCCACAACTGTCGTCGCTATCAGGATTTTGGTATTGGCAGAGCGAAATTCCGCCATCACGGCATCTTTTTCTTCGGCCGACAAGCGACCGTGCAATAACCCTATGTTAACATCGGGAAAAACACCGCGCCATTTTTCCAACTCCGTAATGGCTGCGGCTTGCTGGCGTGTCTCACTTTCCTCAATCAAAGGTGATACGATATAGATTTGACGCCCTCCATCAAGCTCACTGCGCATAAAGGTGATGATTTTCGTCATTTGAGCAGGAGTACGCAAGGCGGTAATAATTTCTCCACGATTGGACGGCAATTCATCGATAATCGAAACATCCAAATCTCCGTACAAGGTCAAGGTGAGCGTGCGGGGAATAGGGGTGGCAGTCATCACCAAGACATCGGGATTATCACCGGTATTGATGAATTTCTCGCGCTGAGCAACACCGAATTTGTGTTGTTCGTCAATGACGGCCAGCCCCAGATTAATCGGACGGTTCTTTTTGTATAGCAAGGCATGAGTACCGACAATGATGCGAGGGGAAGCATCACCATAACCGGCAGTTTCGGGGATAATATCGGAGTCGTCGGCGCGCTCAGAAGTACGCAGTGACAAGCGGACATCCATATTCTTCAGCAAGCGTCGAAAGTTGTTGTAGTGTTGCTCGGCCAAAATTTGAGTAGGTGCAATCATTGCTGCCGTTTTTCCACTTTCGACTGCCAACAACATGGCACAAAGTGCCACTAACGTTTTACCGCTACCGACATCGCCCTGCAAAAGGCGGTTCATTTGCTGAGGGCGTTCCATATCGGCGCGAATCTCGGCCACACAACGAGCTTGTGCCTGCGTTAATTGAAACGGCAACGATGCGAGCAATTCTTTCAAATAGCCATCATTTGTAGCGGTAATTTGCCCGGCTCTTCCCTGCGTGCGGCGGCGTTTCCATGCCACGGTAAATTGCTGGCGAAAACACTCAGCTAGCGCAAAACGCATGCGGGCTTTATGCGACGCCTCGGGAGATGCCGGGAAATGAATATCTTGCAGAGCCTCCCGAAATGGGTAGGCCGGCGCTACATCGTAACCCGGTTGCGGGGTATCGGGGGATAACTCTTGCAACAGCCGCCACACCAAGGCACGAAAACTTCGTGTCGTCATACCGGAAATGCCACGGTATATCGGCACAATACGAGCGGTATGAATCAAATCGGCATCAGCAGATTCTTTTACAGACTCCGCAACGCCCCCCATCGCAACAGCAACCAAACGATGACCAACGTCCTCATCTTCCAAAATTTCGAAATCGGGGTTAGAGATGGTGAGTTTACCGGCGTATTCCTTAACTTTACCGTAAACGGAAAGATTCATCCCCATTGCCAGTAGTTTTGCAACATAGGGCATGTTAAACCAACGCAAGTAAATACGCGCACCGTATGGGTCGCCCTCGGCTCCGGCACTCACCTCAAAGTAGCGCTTATACGAAAAACGCCAACCGGCACTGTACACATGCACCATTAGGCTGACGGTTTCCCCGTTAATCAGAGCAGTAATGGGTTTGGTACTGCGGCGGTCCTCATAACGCCGTGGTACTCGCATGAGCACGTCTTCAACGGTCTCGAGAGACGAGGCTTGCAAAACCTTGAGCTCTCGAGAAGTTATGAAAGGCACCCCTTGAAGAGAATCTGCCAATCGAAGTTTACCGATGGTAGGCATTATCGGTTTGAAACACCTTGATTAATACAACGATAGTAGTAGTCTACGCGTGAGAGGAACCACATCCACTTGGGCCCGGGTTTACCATTATCCATCAATGGGGCGGGACAATTCTTGCGGGTCCAATGGTAATGCGGCACTACATAACGCAAGCGTATTTTGTAGCGTTTCATTAAGACAGCTGTTAATTTAGCAGCACGATCCCAGGTACGGAAATGGTTGTGCCCCCTGCTTTCACATTCGCACATTTCGATACCTATGGAGTTGTGATTACCGGCATTATTACCGGCATGCCAACCGGTTTCGGTTAAGGGGAGGTTTTGCACGACCATAAACTGGTCGACCGTAAAGTGCCAGCTACGGTTGGTGAATGCACCACGACAAAGAGCACGCGAATGTTGCATGGCAGTAGATGTCGAAGAGTGATTTGCCGTGCTGTGAATGGTGATGAATGAGGGTTTGAGTCGCTTAGCCCCGCGACGTTGCCGTGAGTTGGACGGCATCATGCGAATCTTGATATTAGCCTCTTTGGCCAAACGGGTAATGGAGCGTTGAACCAAGGGCGTACGATCTTGCTTGAATTTGTAAACGGGAGGCTTGCGGTAGCTGTTAATCCCCTGTTGCTGGCAACCGAGCATGCATGCCAGGGTCAGGATGAAAAAAGCAATTATTGTACGATACGCCATGTGCGCTATTCTGCCAAAATCTCCCCCGTTTAGCAAGCGCAAACTTTGCAATATAAAATAATTTTCGGCAAGAAGCTACCAACCAAGCTTGGCTCGCAGCCTCGTGGCGTAATCGCTGTTGGGTAAGGTCAACAGTTTCAATGATGTATCGGCCTTGCGTATAACGAGCGTTTCATTCAACGCAATAGGTCGTGTGTCATGCCCGTCTACGGAATAGATGAGAGACTCCCCTGCACGGCCTCGGCGTTCTCTGGGTTTGAGCGTTATTTCCACATTATCGGGTAATACCACAGGACGACTGGTGAGACTGTGCGGGCATATGGGGGTAAGGCACATCACACCTGCAGTAGGCCACAATAATGGTCCCCCGGCAGAAAGAGAATAAGCCGTTGAGCCTGTCGGGGTAGCCACCAAAACGCCATCTGCGTGGTAGCGATTGAGCAAACACCCATCCAGCTCTACATCTACATCTATCATACGCCCGGTTTGGTCGCGCATGAGGGATATCTCATTGAGCGCCAATATACTTTCGTATGTACCGGACAACAGGGCACCATGTTGAGAAACTGATAACATGGAGCGTTTCTCAACCCCATATTCCCCACCGGCTAACGATTCTACCAAACGCAGCATTTCTTCGCGTCCGCATGCAGTCAAAAAGCCCAAATGCCCCATGTTAATCCCACCCAAAATGATATTATTTTGGGCAGCATATGCCGACAAGGAGAGCATGGTACCATCCCCACCCAGACCTATCAGCATATCGGGTTTCCCCAGCACGGGGTCAGCCTGAGTATGGCGACCATATTCATAGGCCATGAGCTCCGAGTGCTCACATGCATGCAGAAAATCCTGCATCACCTGCATACACTCGGGCGTGCGTACCGGGCTTACAACACCAATGGATGCAGGCGTTTGCATATGAATAAATTATCGCTGTTCGCGAACAATCTCGGTACCAATACCCTCGGGGGTAAAGATTTCTAAAAGAAGCGTATGTGGCAGTCGGCCATCAATAAAGTGAACCTTGCGCACACCGGCATTCAATGCATCTATGGCACTCTTCACCTTGGGAATCATACCACCGGAGATAACACCGGTTTTCATCAGCTCATCTGCCTCTTTTCGGTTGATACTCTTAATGATGGTTGAGGGGTCTTTGGGGTCATACATTAGACCGGGCACGTCGGAGATGTAAATAAGTTTCACGGGTTTAAGCTCTCTCGCCAAGGCCGCCGCAGCCAAGTCGGCATTAACATTGAGGGCTTGATTAGTGCCCAGCTCTCGAGCCAACGGGGATATAATGGGGGTAATTTGCAGAGAAAGAGCCTCTTCTACACGAGAAAGCAACGAGCCTATAACTTGCCCTACCATACCGATGTCTACCGGGTTACCATCTGCATCTCGCTCGGTGATTTTTTCGCCAACAAACACGTTGGTGCCGGGTATTCCTACGGCTTTTCCGCCGGCATCGCGCATCATGCGTACCAAGCCGGGGTTAATGGTTCCGCTGAGGGTACGCTCAACAATATCGATAGCTTCGGGGGTTGTTACGCGCAACCCGTTCACAAACTTGGCCTCTAACCCGGCCTCTGCCATGGCTTTAGAAATAGCTTTGCCACCACCATGCACAACAACGGGGTTAAGCCCCATGGCCTCTAATACCACGATGTCGCGCATGAGAGACTCCACCAGCTCGGGGTCATCCATGGCTGAGCCGCCGAACTTGATAAGAACCATTTTATCTCGATACGACTGCATGTATTGCAGAGCTTCCACGAGAATGTCGGCTTTTTGAATCTCCAGCTCGGGCTGGTCTACCTTGCGCTTGCTGATCATGGCGTCAGATATATCGTTTGAGTTTGAATATGATAAGCGGTACGGCACCGGCCAATACCATAAGGATGAGAGAGAACCAGAATCCCCATTCTGTTTCCAAGAATGGCATATACTTGTAATTCATGCCGAAAATGCTGGCAATGAGCGTGGGAGGCAAGAACACGACACTCATAATAGTGAACACCTTCACGATGTCATTCTGCTCGATATTGATTAGCCCCAACACGGCATCAAGCATGAAATTAATTTTGTTGGAGAGGAACGAAGCGTATTCGGAAAGGGAGTTTACGTCTCGAGACACGGGGCGCAACGGTACATAAAGACTATCGTGCGTGCTCATGCAAGAATCCTCATTACCGGCAAAGGTAATCAAACGCAGCAAGTTCACCAAGGCATCTCGTTGGCGGGTGATAAGGTCACCCACTCGGCCCAGTTCTTCCAAGGCATCGCGCAAGTCATCAGTATCCGGCGTCTCCTCCTTTTCTTTACGGCGTCGCTGAGAAATAAATACTTTCTTTGAGAGGGTATCCAGCTCTGTACCGAAGCGCTCCAGCACGTCGGCCTGACGATCTACCAGCGTTTCAAGCAACCCTATAAACACCAAATCACGGTTTGTTGTTTGGCGCCGCAGCAGTTGATGAGAAAAAACACGGAATGAGTATGAGTCCGTATGACGAATGGTAATAAGCACTTTTTCTTTGAGAATGAAAGTTATTTCAGCAATAATGGGTTCATCGGTCTCAACGCGTGAAAGCACGGTAGTGGTCATAAACCGCCCGCCATCTTCGCAATACAAGCGAGAGGTCGCCTCAATTTCTCGCATCTCATCCTTGGTGGGCATTTCAATTGCACAGAGTTTTTCTGCGAACGAAAGCTCCTCTGCATTAGGCGTAAGCAAATCAATCCAAAAAATATCACCCTTACGGTTCTCCTGCTCTTCCAGGCCAACCGTACGCGAGATTCCCTCCTCTGACTGTGAATAGATACGAATCATCGTTCCTCCCGTGGTGCAGATGTTTCTTTTACAATACCCGCTCTTTGTGCAGCTAATTTAACATAAAGAAGCAATAAACGCAAGCAGTAAAGCGCATTGAGGGCGTTTTTTCTGCTTGACTCAGGGGGTATAGCTGCTATATTGAACGCGATATGAACAAACTGCTCCTCGTATTGCCCCCTGCTATTTGTGCTTGTGCTGTGGCAGAAACAGCGCCGCAGTTGCATTTGTTGCAAGCCTCATACAAAGCAGATACCTTGACCCTCAAGTTAGCAGCCAGGCCCGACAAAGCACTGCATGCCCGTTGCATGCAAGCCCTTGAGAATCCACCAGAGGACAATGTAGAAGAAAGCCCATACCGTTATGAAGTAGAAAAAATCAAGGCAGAAGAGGAAGGCGGGTACTACTTAGTGGGGCGCAGTTGCGTGACCGGAGTAAAATCAGATTTACACATTACCGATGCCTCCGGTAATGTATTTACCCCACAAGCTACAGTGATCTGCGAAGAAAACGGCATTTTGCTGATAACTCTTGAGTTTGATTTATCGGCAGCAACCGTGTTGCCGGCCATCGATACGTTGACAATCAATGGCAAGTTAGAGTATGCAGCGCATTACAATCTCGAATCGGAATTAACTGAGCCTACAGATTTCGCGCTACCCTGCAAACTCAGCATCGGTGGTTATCTCGTAACGATGTCGGTTGACGATGTATCCACCGATGACGAGACGGACGATGAAGAGGATATAGAGGGGGAAGCCCCCGAAGGCGATGTGTGGGCAGACGTATCAGAAGAGGAGCTTACAGAGGAGGATGAATCCTACGGCGAAGAGTACGACGATGAGGAGATTCAAGAGGCCGAAGAAAGTGAGGACGCGACCGAAGAAGCAACATACTCCGGTTATATACACATAGAATCGCCGGACCGAGAAAAATTGCCCCTCTCGCTGATAACCAATATCATCATTTACGATGAAATCGATGAAGATGTAGTCATCTCTGACCGAACTGATGAGAAGTTGGAAATACGGGGAACGTTGGGCAATGACGACATGGATAGATACTGCTGGGATTTCGCCTGCAAAGAGGGAATCTTGCCGCAACAAGGCAAAATCAGCCTGAGGATACGCCGCAAGGCACATACTCGCCGTTATCAATTTAACCAAAAACTGCCTGTTCTGCAGCTCAAATAACAGTCATGAAAATTTCTCTTTTACCATTATTATTGTTGGGTTCAATCAGTCAAGCAGCAGATGAGCCGTTAGGTTTTCGCACTCACGGCATAACAATCGTCCCCAAAGCCCCCGAATGGGCCCCGGCGGCAACAAATGAATTTGAGGAGCCCATCCCCCCATGCAGCATTGAATTGCAATCAACAGTCATCAACGATTCATCGCTTGACTCACCGGATTTTCCGCCTGTTTCAGACGGTTTTCTCTGCAATATTTCCTTTAAGGGCTCACTGAGTGACGGCAAAGGTTTCGTTGCGACAAAACCCACAGTCCTCAACCTCAGCAACCGCATAGGATTAACTTTTATCAGCAGTAAGACACCAACTTCTTCCAAGTTACAATTAAAAGGAGAGCTTACATACACCATACGCAAGGGCGAGGGAACGGAGTTAAGCAAAGCAGTAACGATTAAAGGTAGGGGAGAATACAAGACCGACGGGTATACCATTCATTATCTGCCCGATGCCGGTGGCGGCACACACAAGCACTCATTCATGATTATGCCGCCGGATCGCACCAAAACATCTGCCGCTGCCATTGATGGCGTTATTTTCAAAGACACCAACGGCAAGGTATGGAGCACCGAAAACGGAACACTGAAAAAGGATGGGGTGTGGTATTCTGAGGATGCCGTTTGCTTTTACACCGAAGAGACGGCCGCAAGCGATAAAGGCTCTTTACAAATCATTTTGAAAGGTAAAGCCCATACCGTCTCTACCAAGCTTAATCAGACAATCAATCTTGAACCACAGCCTATAGCGTCTACAGCCTCAAACGAGCCGATACAAGTCAAGTACCGACACGTCTGCACAGAGTTTTATCCCATTTCAAAAGCACAAATCGACGATGAACAAGAGGAGCGCGGGCTGATTATGCTTTTTTGGCAACAATGTACCTCCCCGATTCTTCAACAAAGACGCAAAATGATGGAAGAATTAGTAGAAGAAACCGGGGTTGGGTTTGTAACATTGCAGCCACAATTTAAGGGCACAGTGACAGACGAAACCGGGTTTCAAATTCCCTTATCGTTGGATTATGTTTGGGACGCGGGGTTCATATTTCAAGTCATCAACCGGGAGTCTATCCCCAAAGGTCTGAAATTACGCGTCGAAGGGACCATTAGTTATATGGTCTGTAACCCTCAAAACTACAGGTATACAGCAGCGGTGCAACTTCACGATAAGATAACACAAGTGGTTGAAGACTATTCGCTCCTGTGGGATAAAGAATCGCAGACCGTCACCGTTCGCGTGGAAGAGGGAAAAAATGCGGATCTAAAACGAATCTGTGGGCTTGCAACCGCTTTTCATTCTTGCCGCATGGAGCAAGAAAACGATGTTGTCATCTTTCACTACACCCCCGCTGACGACCGGCTGCACACACAAGAACATCCGCTTGAGGTAAAACTGCGCATTCTGAAAGACGGGCAGCTTTACTCGAGTAACATTAACCAACTGATAGACCTCAGTACCAACAAGTAACAATATGAACAGAAAATCTTTACTGTTTCTGCCGTTTATGGCGATGCAGACCTTAGCCGAAGACGCCCCGGAATTCAGCGTTTCCCAGGTAATCTTTGCCCCCCCCCCCCCCCCCGGAGAAGAATCCTACCTCAGAGAAGACGAAGAGAGTGGAGCGTTCATGCCCCAGCTGAGGGTTGCGGTAACGGCTGTTCTGTATCCTTCTCAGAAAGAGGAAGAAACAACACCCCCCGACATCTACGATATTGTATTTAACGGTGAGCTCATTGCGCCCGATAAAAAGCCCCTTTATGCCGATGTATTTGCGTATTCCGAAGACGATAGTATTACCATTGTTTTTGAATACAAGACGATAAGCAAGATTCACCCCGTCTACACCTTGAAAGGTACCCTCGAGTTCAACACGGCAGATGACGAAAACAACAAATCTAACGAGCAGCACCATAAATACACCATCAATCAAAAAATTCGCATCGTCGGCCCATAATTGAGAGCCATTTCCAAAGAAGCGAGTCGACTCATATTTGCCCTGCACGCACATACTATGTCATATACACCCCGACACCGCCGGTGCGGCTGTGTTTGTCTTGACTAAATTTTGCGACTCATGTTAGAATGATTCTTCACAAATGACAGCAGATACAAAAAAGACGATAGCAGCGGTATCCTCCGTGATATGGAGCGGCCTCCTCACGATATTGAAATTCATAGTGGGGATTATTACGGGCTCACTGGGTATATTATCGGAGGCGCTGCACAGTGCATTGGATTTACTGGCAGCATTGGGCTCATTGATTGCGGTAAAAATAGCAGCCAGGCCGGCAGATGAAGAGCACCCATATGGGCACGGCAAGGTAGAAAACCTGATGGCACTGGTAGAAACGTTGCTTTTGTTGCTGACGGCAGGGTGGGTTATAAAAGAAGCAGTGGAGCGATTGCTGAGCGATAATCCCGACGCGTTGCATGTAGAAACCAGCATCTGGGCATTTGTGGTTGTTATCGTATCTTTGGTGGTAGACATCAATCGCTCTGCCATGCTCAAACGCGTGGCCAAAGAAACCAAAAGCGCAGCACTCGAAGCAGATGCCGCACATTTTGCGTCCGACATCTGGAGCAGTGCTGCCGTATTGCTGGGCATCACCGGGGCGGCATGCGTAGGATTCACCGAATCGGGCAGCACCCTGCATTGGATTTTGTTACGAGCTGACGTTTTGGCCTCTATAGGCGTGGTTATCTTGATATTGCACATATGTTGGGAGCTCGGTCAAAAAGCCGTTAACAACCTGATGGATAAGTGCGATGCCGAAGCGGCTCAAAAAATACGCGAGTTAATGAAAACCCGCATGCCGGCCTACCCCGTCACCCGCATGCGAGTGCGCGAGGTAGGCATGAAGTTGTATACCGAAATCGAAGTTGCCGTGCCCCGAGAATTGCATGTGGACACAGCCCATGAAATTGCCGATGCTATCGAAGAACTCATCGCAGAAGCTTACCCCGAAGCCGAAACCATAGTTCACATGCAACCCGGTAGCGAGCCGAATGACACCCCCGAACTTTTGATACGGCGCATAGCCCTCACGCACAGATTTGGTGTTCATGGTCTGGTACTCATGCAGTCCGAGCAAGGTTTGATTATCTTTACGGATTTAGAAATACCGGGAGACGCCAAGCTCGAAGGGTGGCACGTTGCCATACAAGCATTTCGCAGTGAAGTGCAACGCAAATTGAACGCCAAAAGTGTGCTGGTGCATGTAGAGCCCGATGTACGAGAATTGCCGGCATACCGCACACCGGCACCGGCAGATTGGGAAAACAAGGTGCGCCACGCCATGATTTCTATAGGCGCCCCCCTGCCCACCGCTATCAACCTCTACAGCCGGGGAGACCATCGCCTCTGTGTCGTCACCATTCCCACAGAGTTTTCTCTCAACGTACAAGAAAGCCACGAGAGAATCTCCGCCATCAATAAACGATTACGAGCACAATTGCCCGATGTTGCAAAAATAATCGTAACGTATGAATAAATCATAGATTGTCTTTGCGCAACATAAATGCTATACTTCCCCGGCACATGAGCACAACGGGCATGATACAGGGCATGAAACAAAGCATGGTGGCAACACCTGCCATGCAGCTCTCTATGCGCGTTCTGCAAGCTAATGATACAGAATTACAAGAACTGATTTCGGAGGCACTGGCGGCGAACCCGGCTTTAGAAGAAGCTCAACCACAAACCGAAACGGCAGAGGCTCCCAATGAAGAATACCGCCGATTTGCCATGGAGAGCCTGAGCGCTGCTCAAACCCTCGGTGAGTATCTCGAAGAACAAATCAGGCACAGCGGCTTGCCTGCCAAAACAGCAGAAGCAGCCTTGAACCTCATCCCATGGTTGAATGAACACGGTTTTTTTGCAGAACCGCTTGCTACGGTGCAACAAGAATGCGGGTTAAACGACAAAGTATTT
Source organism: Akkermansiaceae bacterium (assembly GCA_015062055.1). Taxonomy (GTDB): domain Bacteria; phylum Verrucomicrobiota; class Verrucomicrobiia; order Verrucomicrobiales; family Akkermansiaceae; genus Akkermansia. The sequence goes on along the minus strand of SUVK01000002.1, from coordinate 7,648 downwards.
CAGCAAGCCAGGCTTGCTATTTGCGATTGCGAACCGGCAGGGGTTGGCGCGCAAGATTTGCGAGAAAGCCTGATACTACAGCTGCACCGCAACGGTGAAGATAAAGGCTTATCCATGCTCCTGCTGCGGGATTATTGGGAAGATACCGTGCGCCACCGCTATGATAAAATAGCAAAAGCCCTTAACATTGACGAAAAAACAGCAGAACTGGCAGCTCGACGCTTATCCAGACTTAACCCCGACCCCGGTAGCGGATTCGCCCCCACCGAGCTTAATATTATTACACCCGATATTCTTGTAGAAGCAGATAACGGAGAACTCAAGGTGAGTCTCGCACGAGATAAAAGCCCTCGCTTGGCATTATCTGCCGAATACCGCGACATGATGGCCCAACATGCCGACAAACCAGAAGTAAGGCAATTTCTCTCTCGGTGTTTTCGCGAAGGTCGAGAATTGATACGAGCTTTACAAGATCGCAATACCACCATCCTTACGGTAGCAACGGCTATCGTGCAAAAACAACGCCCCTTTTTCTTCCATCCGCAAACGGCTCTTGCCCCGTTGAAAATGGAAGAGATTGCCCAAATCACCGGGCTGCATGTTTCTACCATTTCGCGTGCCGTACGGGGTAAATATCTTAAATGCTCTTACGGTGTATTCGAACTGCGCTCATTTTTCTCGACGGCCGTATCAACAGATGATGTTTCGGCAGATGCAGCTAAACACAAAATCCGAGAGTTTATCGCAGCCGAAGACCCGAGCCACCCGCTCTCTGACGCAAAACTTGAGGCTTTGCTACAAGCGCAAAATATCCACCTCGCCCGCCGAACCATCGCTAAATATAGAGAGCAACTCAAAATATTGCCTGCCTCTATGCGCAAGAGACGGTGAATTTGCTCGACAAGGCTAGCGGTAAAGAGTATAATACACGCGTATGAATCCTCCCGCCATTGCCATAGACGGCCCCGCTGCGTCCGGTAAATCAACTGTAGCCAAACTGATTGCCAAAGAGTTAGGATTTACCTTTATCAACACCGGGGCTATGTACCGTGCCGTTACTTGGTATGTCTTGCAGCAAGGCATCGACCCGTCAGATACTCAGGCTGTTATATCCGCATTAGCCGGCATTCCCCTGTCGTTCGGCAAAAATGGCTCGGTATCTACCGTTATGTGCAACGGTAAAGTATTGGGCGACGAGCTTACCCTGCAATCTACCAACGACAACGTATCTACCATTGCCGCAATCCCCGAGGTTCGCGCCCTGCTCGTTGAAAAACAGAGAGAATACAACACCGCAGAACCTGTTGTGATGGAGGGCCGCGATATCGGCACCGTTGTTTTCCCGAATACTCCGTATAAATACTTTGTAACGGCATCCGAGGAAGTGAGAGCAGCTCGCCGCGCCGCACAAGGCCTTACGGACTCGATTGCCGAGCGCGACCGCAAAGACTCTGCACGAGCCTGTGCCCCCCTTACCATGGCTGCAGATGCTCAGTTGGTAGACACCTCAGATATGACCATCGAGCAAGTTGTTGCAAAAATTGCAGCAGATATTCGCAGCCGCATGGCTTGATTCACAACATCATTCAATTTATCTCTCCTATAGACTATGGCAACATTATCCATGAATCCGGTTTACTTGCTGGGGCATACCCTGTTCAAAGGGCTCGGCAAGTCAATGTTCAATTTGAAGCTTATTAATCGCGAAAAGCTTATAGACAACGGCACCGGCTGCATCTACGTTTGCAACCACCAAAGCTTTTTGGACCCGCCTCTGTTGTCAACCATTTTTGAAAATCCGGTTCACTTCTTGGCACGTAAAACACTATTTGACCACTGGTTCATGAAATGGGCGTTGCCCCTTTGCAATGCTTTGCCCATTGACCAAAAACGCCCGGACCCCGGCAGCATTCTTAAAGTATTGCGCCATGTAAAAGCCGGTGGCAGCATTGTCATTTTCCCGGAGGGGGCTCGTTGCCCCGATGGCGAGATTCACGACGCCATGCCCGGCATCGGTCTTATTCTGAGCAAGTTGGCAGGCACCCCGGTACAACCGCTGAGAATTGAAGGCGCCTACGATGCCCTGCCCATCCACAGCTCTCGCGTACGTTGTCACCCCATCTCCATCAGCGTGGGAGACCCCATCGAGTTCACGGCAGAAGAGCTTCATCCGCGCGGGCGAGAAGGCCACCTCAAGTTGGGACAAAAGATAATGGATGCCATACGGGCCCTGCCCACGCATCCCTGATATAGCGGCATGCTGCTTACCCTGAGACTGCGAAACTTTCGTTGTTACTCCACCCTCAACTGGGAAATTCCCGCTGAGGGTGCCTTGCTATATGGCAGCAACGCACAGGGCAAAACCAGTCTTTTAGAAGCCATCTGCTTTGCACTCACCCTGCATTCCCCCCGCACCACACGCATGGAGCGTCTCGCAACGCACGGCGCAAATGATTTTGGTATTTCTCTGGATACAGATGAAGGGACACGCCGATTGCAATGGCAACAAAAAAAGCTTAACATGCTGGTAAATGGAGCCGGCAGACGCGATTATACGGATTATCTTGCCGATGCGCGTCCCGTTGTCTGGTTAGGCAACACGGATATAGCGCTTGTTACCGGAAGTGCCGAAGACCGCCGCGCTTATTTAGACTTTTTGGGGTCACAATGGCACCCGGCATACAGGCCGGCATTGTTGGAATACCGCAAAGCCTTAAAATCTCGCAACTTATTACTGAGGAATCCGCGACACACCGAGGCAACCCTACGCAGCTATGCTGCGATATTAGCTCGCAATGGAGAAATACTCTGCCGTATGCGAGCCCGCTTGCTCGAGCTGCTGCGTCCCCACATATGCAGGCTGCATTCTGACATCTCCGGTGGGCAAGAAATCATCACCATTACCTATCGGCCATCTACCACGACCCCGCTGGAAGTTGCATTCCAAGATTCGCTCGAGGCTGATTTGAGGGCGGGCTTTACCACCATAGGTCCCCACCGCGATGATTTTACCCTCGATATCAGCGGTCGTTCGGCCGCAGAATTTGCATCGGAGGGACAGCAACGCACACTCGCCACAGCATTAGTATTGGCGCAATCCGGGCTGTTACAAGTTCAAACCGGCCATGCCCCCACCCTGTTGATAGATGATATCTTCGGAGAGCTTGACCCCACACGCCGACGCGCATTACTGACCAGCCTGCCCGCCGACTCGCAGATTTTCATCACCACAACCCACACGGACTGGTTACAAGACACCCCGGCACCCTTGCCGTTATTGCGCATCAATAACTCAACCATTTCAAACTAATCATAAAAGCAGCCCGTTACCGATGGGGCAGCGGGCTGCTTTTGTGAGGATAACGTACGAGGCGAATCAATCCCCCGTCTTGAGCACGTTAATGAAGGCTTCTTGCGGGATGTTCACGCGGCCGATTGACTTCATGCGCTTTTTACCTTCTTTCTGCTTCTCAAGCAACTTGCGCTTACGGGTAACGTCACCACCATAACACTTAGCAGTTACGTTTTTACGCATGGCCGATATACTCTCGCGGGCAATAATTTTGCCGCCTATACAGGCCTGAATAGCCACGGTGAAAAGTTGTCTTGGTATCACATCCTTAAGCTTAAGCGCAATCTCGCGGCCTTGAGACTCAGCGCGCTCGCGGTGTACAATCATAGAGAAAGCATCTACCGGCTCACCGGCTATCATCATATCCATCTTGACCAATTTGGCTGCTTGGTAGCCATCATACTCATAGTCCATAGAGCCATAACCGCGTGTTGTCGATTTAAGCTTGTCATTAAAATCTACCAAAATCTCAGCCATAGGTATACGGCAGGTAAGCATCACGCGAGTATCATCAATCGTTTCGGTATGGATAACTTCTCCTCGTTTTTCCATCACGATGCGCATAATATCGCCGATGTAATCAGCCGGTATCATCACGAACACTTTCACGATAGGCTCGCGTATCTCTTGAATCTCTTGCGGGTCGGGCAGAATACTGGGGTTATCTACCAACATTTCGGTGCCGTCCGTCTTTGTCACCTCGTAAATAACGGAGGGATAAGTGGAGATAACATCCATGTTAAATTCTCTGCGCAAACGCTCTTGGATAATCTCCATATGCAGCAGCCCCAAGAAACCGCAACGGAAACCGAAGCCCAAGGCCACAGAGCTTTCCCCCATGTAGGTAAAAGCGGCATCGTTAATCTGCAACTTTGCCATTGCTGCTTTAAGAGCCTCGTAGTCAGAGGAATCTACCGGGTAAATCCCCGAAAACACCATAGGGCGAATCTCTTTGAACCCGGGCAATGGCTCCGGGCAGGGATTCTGGAGATTCGTGTAGGTATCACCAATCTTGACATCGGCAGCAGATTTCATGTTGGCAATGATATAGCCTACATCACCGGTTTCAAGCTGCTCTGTAGCCTGCATTTTCGGGGTAAAGATACCGACTTCTTTCACCTCGTAGGTTTCATCGGTAGCAAAGAGCTTCACCTTCATGCCGCGAGACACTGTGCCACTGACCAGTCGCACATAAGAAACCACGCCACGATAGGCATCATACACGGAGTCGAACACAAGCGCACGCAGGCAGTCGTCTTCGGCAGCTTGAGGCGCAGGTACTCGCTGTACAATAGCCTCGAGCACATCCTCAATACCGATACCGGCTTTGGCAGAGCAAAGTATAGCCTCTTCATGAGGTATGCAAACGACATCCTCAAGTTGTTTGTATACCTTGGGTAAATTGGCACTGGGGAGGTCAATTTTATTAACAACGGGAATGATTTCGAGCTGTTGGTCAAGCGCCAGGTGCATATTGGCAAGGGTTTGAGCCTCTACGCCTTGAGCTGCGTCAACAATCAACACGGCACCATCACATGCAGCAAGAGAACGTGACACCTCGTAAGAAAAGTCTACGTGGCCGGGTGTATCCAGAAGATTAAGGTCGTAGGTATTACCATCTTTTGCCTTATAGCTCATGGTAACGGGGTGAGATTTGATGGTAATCCCCTTCTCTCTCTCCAAATCCATGGCATCAAGCAATTGGTCTTGCTTATCACGCTCGCCTATGGTGTTGGTAAACTCAAGCAAGCGGTCAGACAGCGTTGTCTTACCGTGGTCGATGTGGGCAATAATGGAGAAATTTCTCTTGAATCGAATATCCGTGGCCATGCGCGCGAAACTATACGCGCGTTTGTATCATTTGTCAAGCCAAAAGAATTATGCGACAAAGCAACCGACTCAGAGTAGTGTCATACCCCATTGTCGTCCATCGGTATCAATCCGCCACGGCGAAAACAATATCAGGCTTGACTTACGTGACGTAGCTGCTATACTCACAGTAAATAAAAACGAAATACTATGATTAAGCTCCGGCATCTGTTGATAGTCTTACTGGCCTTCCTGAGTATCAGTGTATCTCCGGCAGACTCCTCCGATGACGTACAGGCTCGAAATGCCGCTCTGCCGGATTATGCGCGCCTGCACGAATTGGTGGGCAACAAAGAAACCCCTATACTGTGGTTATTTGTCGGCGACAGCATTACGCACGGATGTCTGCATACACACGGCTACCGCAGTTTCCCGGAGCACTGGATGGAAATCGTCAAATGGGAAATCATGCCCGTGCGGGGTGTGCGCAGAACCAATGATATCGTCATCAACACTGCGGTTAGCGGAGAAACAGCCGCCGGATTCCTGAGCCATGCAGCATGGCGCCTTCAACAGTTCCGTCCGCACGTGGTCTTCATTAACTTCGGCATTAATGACGGAACCCGCGGACGCAGTCTTGACGATTTCCGAGCAGATTTGACGCAGATTATTACCCTTGTCCGTGCTCAAGGCGCAATCCCAGTACTGCAAACTCCCGGCCTTACACTGAAGGCCGAACCCTACCGCCCGGATTACGCGGCCGCCGTGCGCGAGACCGCGGAGGACCAGCAGGTTCTTCTCGTTGACCACACAGCCGCATGGGAAGACTACGCAGGCACCCCCGGAGCCTCGGCCACCCTTCCCCGACAGGCAGTACCGGCCCCGGCAGAGCTAATGAATGACAACCTGCACCCCAACGGATTCGGGCACCGACTCATGGCCCGAACTCTGGCTCAGAGTCTGGGGCTTACCCCGGGTCACAGCCCAACCTTGCAACTGCCCCTCCGCTGAAATTCGGCTCAACCGCGGTGGCGCATTTAATTCTTGAACGTACAGTAGATTGCGCCGGGAACAGCAGGGTCTAATGCAACATTCTTCAAAATATCTATGCCCAAGCTATGAGCAGTAGACTCTAATTTAGCCTGTACGGCAGAATCCGACTTTACCGCAGCAACTTCGTCAATATAAACAGTTACGCTCCATGTGCGACCTTTTCGGTTTCGGTCAGCCCAATTAAGCATATCTCGAACAGTCGCGAAACGGTGATTCTCGTGAACCGGATGGAAAAAGTTCTCGGAGGAAGCTCTGGGAAACAGCTTTTTGTTCCATTGATGATTAGACGATATGCGAGCATCGGACAAGCCGAAATAGGCATGCAGCACGCGCCCGGGCATATCGGGTTTCGGGTCATCATAGGTCACGTCAATATGAGTCCATTTTTGATTAAACTTGACTAAGTTCCAAATGTGTTCCACACCATCTGCTCTACCGATGATGAATCGGTTTTCAATACCGGCAATACTGAGCAAGAGCCCATAGGTATGAGCGTAACCATCGCACATGGCAACACCTTCCAGCAATAATTTAGTAGTAGCATCGCCCCTTGCGGCATTACCCAATCGCGAGTCGTAACGAGCATTTCGTATCAGGTAGTCATGCAATGCAACCGCCTTGGAATAGTCTGTATAATTGGTAAGAGAAACCTGGGCCACAATACGCTGTGCTTTCTTTAAGGCCGCACTCATCGGAGGCGTCAATGTAGCGCGGAAAGAGGGGTGCTTATGCGCACGCAGCATCAATACACAATCGGAATACTGCGGGATAAAAACGATACGGTTGCCGTTGCATTCCATCTCCATGGATATTGCGAGACCGGAATCCAACATGTCAGATGCAAGAACATCCATCTCAGTAGCAGCTTTACCATACTTAACATCAATAGCAAAGCTATCTACAACACTGCGCAGCTGTTTGCGGCAATGGTTAATAGCCTGAGCCCTGCTTGTAACCGTAGTAGCCTTTAGAGAAGACGTGGGTATCTTATTTACAGGAGCCTTTTGGGTAACCGGGATCATAGACGGCAACATATAACGCACTTGGCACCCTACCTCTGTCACCGTAACTAACGATATACCTAACAATGATACAAAAAGCTTCCTCATGCGCTCAGTATACTACCATGCCCGCTCGCTGTAAAGAAAAAACACGCCTCTGACTCAACTAGGTGAATCAGAGGCGTTGTGCAGCGCTTCGGCCGCGACTCGAACGCGGGACCCCAAGCTTAGAAGGCTCGTGCTCTATCCAGCTGAGCTACCGAAGCAGCGAAGCGCGGGCATCATATCAGAAAAACGCCTGCACCGCAAGCTTTATTTCACAAAAAATTGTTTTATGCAAGTTGTAAAATCAAATGCGACACCGAAAGCCCGCCCAAAAAGTCTCCATAGGAGCCCAAACTGCCCTAGCAGGATGGGGGGATAGGGGGAAGGA
>SUVK01000047.1 GCA_015062055.1 Akkermansiaceae bacterium | reverse complement strand
ATGAATACGAGCACTGATACAGGGTACAGAGAACGCAGCATGGAAAACAAAGTGCGGGAATTAAGTCGCAGCTTTGCTTGCATCATGTTGACCGGTGCCAGACAAGTGGGTAAATCAACCCTGTTGAAGCGTATGATGCCGGAGGGTATGCGCTATGTAACGCTGGATGACCCTGAGATGGCGGACTATGCCAAAAAAGATCCTATTGGGTTTATCGATGAGATGGGGGAGCCACTTTGTATAGATGAGGTGCAATATGCCCCGGAGGTGCTGCGTGCCATCAAAATCAAGGTAGATGAAGCGCAGCAGCGCCCCGGTATGTACTGGATGACCGGTTCTCAGCGTTTTGAGATGATGAAGGGCGTGACGGAGAGCCTTGCCGGGCGTGTTGCGATAGTTGATTTATACAGCATGTCTCAGCGAGAGGTGTGCGGGGGAACTTTGTGCCACGAGCCATTTGCCCCGGAATGCGTTAAAAGTTTGGTGCAAACGCAGAATATTTGTGGCATATCAGAATTGTATCACCGCATATGGCTGGGTGGCTACCCAATGCTTGTAATGAGACCCCAAATGAGTGTGGATGACTATTTTCGCTCTTATGTGCAAACCTATGTGGAGAGAGATGTGCGGGCATTGTCTCAGGTTGGTAATTTAGCTTCGTTCGTGCGGTTAATGCGCTCTGCCGCCATGCGTACAGGGCAGCAGTTGGTATATAGTGATTTAGCCAGAGATGCCGAGGTTTCTTCCAAAACCGCGGCTGCGTGGGTCAGTATCTTACAGGCATCCGGTATTATCTCATTGTTGGAGCCCTATCATGTTAATACCACTAAGCGTTTAGCTAAAACACCTAAACTTTATTTCATGGATACGGGGTTATGCTGCTGGCTGGCCGGCTGGACTAACGCAGAACAACTCAAAAATAGTGCCTATGCCGGTGCTATTTTAGAGACTTGGGTATATGACCAACTCGTGCGCAGTTTTGCCAATGCCGGGCAACGTCCGTTCCTCTATTACTACAGAGACCGCGATGGGGCCGAGGTGGATTTTCTACTGCTTCAAAATGGGGGGATTTATCCCATGGAGGTAAAGCGCAGCAGCACCCCCTCTACCGCAGATTTAAAGTGGGCTTCTCGTATTCCCACCGGCTTGCATTATGAAATTAAACCCGGTATCGTTTTTTGTACGGCAGAAAAACCTATACCTATGCCGTTTGGGGCATACGGATTCCCTATTCAGGCTTTGTGAGTTAAGTTAAATTTCCCGCAAATCGGGAGCGATATTCCCGATTTGCGGGAAATTTGCGTTAATTGGCGCAGTGTACGAGAATGGCGAAGCAGCGTTTTGTTGTTTGCGAATATTATGGTAGACTGTTGCCTTTTTCTTGACTTTTGCGGGGCAATCTGTTAAAAGAAAGGTAACTTATGGCCAATCCAGATTTATATATCAAACCGGAGTTGCCTGACCGTATTTTCCCCTGGGAGAAATACGACCCGCAGACTCGTGAAGAAATAGATGCATTTTTCAACAGCCCCGAGGTGCGAGTCATCAAGGAGCGTATGGTAGACATGGGCCGCCGCCTGTGGGCTCGTGAGTATGTGGACGGCAACGGTGGTAACCTCTCCGTGCGCGTCGCCAAGGACTTGGTTCTTTGCTCACCCACGCTGTGCTCCAAGGGGTTCATGACGGTGGAGGACATTTGCCTGGTCGACATGAATGCCGGGCAGCTTTGCGGCTACCGCCCCGCCACCAGCGAGGTGAAGACCCACATCGCCATGATGAAGGAGGTGGGCGTGAACGCCTGCATCCATGCACACCCCCCGTGCTGCAATGCCTTCCTTTTTGCCGGTAAGGTACCGCCCAACGGTATCAACCCCGAGGCCGACATCTTCTTGGGGCACATACCGCTGGCCCCCTATGGCACCCCCGGCTCTCCCGAAACCGCCGAGGCCGTGGCCAAGGCATGCCACCAAAGCACGGTGGTATTCATGGAGAACCACGGCGTTATCACCGGTGCCCGCCATATTGAGGAGGCCGAGTGGTTTATGGAGAATGCCGATGCCTATTGCAAGATGGTGCTCTTTGCCGACATGCACGGCGGTGGCCTCAACCAGGTAGACGAGGCCGGCATTGCCGATTTCTTGCAGATTCGCAAGAACATTGGTTATGCCGTGCCCGAGGGGCAGCCCCTCTACAACATGCGCGAGTACAACGGCTATACCATGGGTATTGCCGGTAAGAAAGACTGATGCTTCTTTTCTCGGCGGCCGGGGCGGGGCCTCGGCCGCCTTTTTTCTATGTTGCCCGATACGCAAAATCTGACGGCCTTGGCACCGATGCAAGATGTGACGGACCTGGCTTTTATGCGGGTGCTGGCCCGCATCGGCTCTTTGCCCGATTTGTTTGTAACCGCCTATTTTCGCAGTACACCTACCACCTGCGCCATTGCCGAGAATAATTTGCGGTGCATAGAAGAGAATGAAACCGGCGTGCCCATACTCGCACAACTGGCCGGGGCCGAGGCCGCGCCCTTGGTGCGTGATGCCGAGCACTTGTTGCAGCTGCCCATTGCGGGTATCAACCTGAATGCCGGTTGCCCCGCCCCCTTGGTAAACAGGCACGGTGCCGGCGCGGGCTTGTTGAGAGATTTACCCGCTTTGCATACTGCCGTGCAGGGGCTGCGTGCCTGTGTGCCGGCGGGGCAGTTCAGTGTTAAGTTTCGCACCGGGTGGGAGAGCGAAGAGGAACTGCCACGCATCCTCGATACCATGGCCGCCGCTACCCCCGACTATGCCATGGTGCATGGCCGCACGCGCAAAGCTTTGTACAAACCCGGTACCATGAGCGAGGCTGCCGTATACCGCGCCGTGCAAACCTTGCCTTGCCCCGTGTTGGGTAATGGCGATATTACCACGGCAGAGCAAGCGCTGCATTGGCTCGCCCACATCTCCCCCGCCGGTGTGATGATTGGCCGTGGTGCCGTGCGCAACCCCTACATCTTCCGCCAAATTAAAGGTGGCCCCGCCCCTACGGCAGACGAAATGAAACATTATTACCGCGTGCTGGCAGAAGAAACCGACCGCATTTTACACACCAAACGCACACCTGCCGGTCACTGCAACCGTATGAAAAAATACTTGGCCTACTGCTATGCCGATTTCACGCCCGAGCAAGAGTATGCCCTGCGCCGGTGCACGGATATTGATTCAATGCTGCGCATCCTTTGTGGTTGAGCTCTCTTGCTCTTGCTGCACAAGAGAATTACGCATGGCCAGTACGCGGTCGTGAAACTCGGGCGCATACACGGCCGGTGCCCCTTTGAGCTCGATGCCGTATTCGCGGTTGCTTTGGCTGATGTAGGCCTCTACTTTCTTCCCGTTTTTGGAGCGGAAAGAGTATAGCTCGAAATCATCTATTACCTCGCCGGTGGCTACGCTTTGAGTGGTGGATGCCAATGCCTGAAAATCTGCTGCGCTCAATGTCCCCAAGGGTATGGATTTCGGCTTGTCTCCCTTGTATTGTATGCCGTGGTAGTGCACGGTGATTTCCTCTTGCGTTTCGCAGAGCGGCCCGAGCAATTTTTGCAAATCCTCTGTTTCTTCGAGGGTCATCGGCACTTGTATGGCTACCCCATCCGCAAGTTCCGGCTCTGTTAATACCTCTACCGGGGCAATCGGTTCGACGGGCAGGGGGGCTACAGCAGTGGCCGGTGCCGGGCTGTGGCAACAGCACATCACCGCTGTAAGCAGAATGACCGGAAGAGTGCAGATTTTCATCGCGCCGGAGTCTAGCACATGCCACGCTGCGCGTCAAGGCCTATCGGTGGCATGCTTTGCCTTTTCGGTTGAGAAAATATGTTATTTTTTGCGCTGGGGCTTGAAATGTCGTATATTGTCCTTGTTGGTTCGGTGCATGTCTCTCAGCCTTCCCGCCGCGCGTGGGAATGGGTGTCCCTGCACGAGCCCGCAAACCGTGTAAATAATTCTTTGCAATCATATACGCGTGGGCATAATTAGAAATCAGGCAGCAAGAGTATAACGCAGGTGACTAATTGAAGTGCCGAGATACCTATCACATACCGCTGGGGGCAGGTTATCTCTTTTTTAATGAGAGATATTACTTTAGTTGATGTAACAATAAGTTAAACGAAATAAAAGAAACATCTTCACAGGAAAATTTCTACGTCAAAAAAATCAAAATTCGGGGATAAAACGATGCAACAGCATCATTTTGTTGCGTTGCTGAAAAAATCTATCAAAAAATAAACAAAAATGTTTTTTTTAACTGGACATCTCATTAAAAAAGAGATAAACTGCCCCCAGCGGTATGTGATAGGTATCTCGGCACTCCATCGCGCGAAGAGACGAGCACCCCTGTTACATTGGACGCTGTATCATTAGTAACACATCAAACAAAAAAAATGAAAAAGACAATAATTGCACTTTTGGCTTTGGCTACTGCTGCAACCGCCGATTCGGTCGGTTACAACAGCATGACTGCGGCTCAAAAAGATGGCGTTGTCCTTGCGTGGGACTTCAGCACCGGCACCGGCGCTGCAACTGTCGGCTCCGTCGATGGTGATTTCGATATGAATGAAGCAGGCGATGCTGCTCTCTTGGCAGAAGGAAAGAGTCATCCCTGGAAAGATGGCATGACCGGCTCATTTGCTGATGGTAACTTCACCCTTAATTTTGACCTTAATAGCTTTACTGCCAGTAACTGGCAGGCTCTTGTGGCCATGTATACCGCCGGTGGTACCGGTGACAGCGGGTGCCTTCAGATCGGCGTAAGCAACACCGGCGACTTGCATATCTACAATAACGTCGCCGGGCAATCCGGTTATGCCGGTATTACCGCTACAGGCGGCATTGATACAGGGCTGGACAGCGGTATGACCGAGACTGCTACGCTGACCCTCGTGTCTGATATGGTCAACACTAAGACCCTGACTCTTTATATAGACGGTGTTTACAAGGGCTCTTGGGACAATTGGACCGCCGAGTCTAACAAGGCCATGAATGGTATTCAGTTCGGCGCCGCTTTCGGTGCGAGTCGTGTTTTCCCCGAAGCAGAAATCAGCAACGTGACTCTTTGGAATAAAGCTCTTACTGCTACGGAAGTGAAGGGGCTTATGATTCCCGAGCCCACCACTGCTACGCTTTCTCTGCTGGCCTTGGCCGGTCTTGCTGCTCGCCGTCGTCGCAAATAAGCAAAGCTCAGTTAATTTCAAAAGCCGTTGCTCTTTTGCAGAGCAACGGCTTTTTGAGTTATATATGTTGAGGTAAACGCTCGATGCATTGAAAATCAATTTTTATCATCGAGCTTTTTCGGCGGATTTTCGGGGGCAGGGGGCGGAGGAGGCAAAGGCGCCTCAGACTTTGCCTCTGCCTCGGCTTTTGCTTGAGCTTCGGCTGCAGCCTGTTCTGCTTTTTTCTTGCGTATAATGGTTTGCAAGAAGTGGTGGAAGGTGGGGGAGGAGATGGCGATACCGCCTACGCGAATGCCGTGTTCGTGTTTGCTGCTCAAGGAGATGGTGAGGGGATAAACCGAATCGTCGTTGTAGGCGTAGAAGAAGTAATCGGTGAAGGTATCGGAGAGCTCGCCGGTGTACACCTTGTTGGGGCAGGTAGCCAGCACGCGAAAGTGAGTGGGGGACAGGCTGCCCAGGGGCTCCGGCAACGGGTAGGTATCGGTCGCGGTTTCGAGTTCTTTATCGTAGAAGTCAATATCGGACTCGCTCTCCATGAGCGGTTCGAGCAGGGCAAAGATGTACTCGTGGTCTTCACGGGTCATGAAAACACGTTTCGTTTCACCGGGGGCAAGAGGCGTTTCGGGCATTTCTTGCGGTGGTATGGCCGGTGGTTGGTCTGTTGTTTGGCATTGGCACAGCAGCAAGGCACTCAAAGTGGCGGTGATGATACGGCTTTTCATAACAATCAGATTCTAAATCAGCCATTTGTTCATGTCAAGCACATGCGCGCGTGACGTGCTTTTTTCTTGCAACTCTGCCCGCACAACAGTATGATGATGCCATGAGTTCTAAAGTAAATGCCGAACAATTGGAGGCGGTGCGCCTGTGGGCCTCTCAAGGGATAGACCTGAATGGTATCCAAAAAAACTTAGTAACGGAGTGTGGGGTGCACCTTACCTATATGGAGGTGCGTTTCTTGTTGCTCGACCACAATATCGAGATAGCTCGCCCGCAAGAGGTCCCCGCGCCTGCCCCGGCCCCCGCGCCTGAACCCGCCCCGGCACCTGCCCCTGTAGCAGACCCCATGACGGGGGCCACCCCGGTAAAACCAACCATGAGTATAGATGATATCCAGATACCCGGCACTATTCTCAGTGGCAAGTGCGAGTTCCCCTCCGGCACCAAGGTAGCATGGCAAATAGACCAAATGGGGCAGTTGAATTGCAGCCAACTCAGCGGTACAATGACCCCCGAGGAGCAACAGGCTTTTGTCTTTGAGCTGCGTCAAATCCTCAGCAAAATGTAAATCTTTGTGGGCCGTAAAATCTGATTTCCCTTGACAAATGGGCGCACTACGGTGTAATTTATGAGCACACAAAACAATAAGCTACTATGAGCGACGAAAAAACATTAATTCTTTTCAAACCGGATTGCGTGCGCAAGAATCTCTCGGGTGTTGTTTTGCTGCGTTTGTTGGCAGAGGGGTTCCACCTGCGTGGTCTTAAGATGATGCAGTTGGACGATGCCATTTTGCGTGAGCACTATGCCCACATCATCGACTTGGTGATTGAGGGCGAGCCCCTGTTCCCCAAGTTGTCGGCATTCATGCAGACCAGCCCGGTGGTGGCCCTGGTGCTCAGTGGCCCCGGTGTGGTTACCCGCGTGCGCAGCATCCTTGGGCCCACCAACTCCATGAAGGCCGATAAAGGCACGATTCGCGGTGATTTCGGTACCAACAGCATGCTCAATATCTGCCATGCCTCCGACTCCCCCGAGAGTGCTGAGGCCGAGGTAAACCGTTTCTTCAAGCCCGAGGAGCTTTTTGATAACGTATTCTGATTTTTTTCATATTCTTCATACAGTTCGCCCATGTTTTGCCGTTGCAAAACATGGGCGATTTCTATGGCCTGATTAGCCGGTGAAGAGGAGGGGGCAATTCAGCGTATGGGGGCCGTAACACTCACCCACGTGCGGGTAGTGGTGGCAAGGGTGTGGCGAATCCAGGCCTGCATTTGGTCGTGGGTAATGGCAGCCAAACGCTCGGGCAGGGTGTCTGCATAGTCGGCCGGTAGCCCCAGCACGGTGTTGACGGCCATGGCCGCGCAGGTTTTGGCACCGGATTGCTCGTGCAGCAGGCGCTGGGTAAGCATGGTAGAGCGAGTGCGCTCCAGAGCCTCGGCGGGCATTCCCTCTTGTGCCAGTTGAGCCAGTAGTTGCTCGAGTGCCTCGCGGGCTTGGGGCAGCATTTGCGGCGCGGTCCCCAAGTAGAAGTAGAGGCAGCCGGCATCGGTGCCTAATAACTCGGCCGCTGCGGCATAGTAGGCCAGCCCGAGCTTTTCGCGAATCTCGGTAAAAATGGGGCCGGACATATCGCGGCACCATTCGGCAAAGATGCTTTGCGGCAGTTGGTCATCTGCCGTGGCGGTGGTACCGGGTATGGCCAGTGCCAGTACGGCTTGCTCTTTGTCGCAAGCAATGACGGTGTCTGCCGCCATTTGGGGCGGGGTGGGGACCCCGGCTGCAGGCTCTCCTGCGGGCATATCGGCAAAGAGCCGAGTGGCGGTTTGCGCAATGCATGCCGGGTCAAAATCGCCGCATACCACCAGCACGGCATTGCCGGCACATACCAAGCGGGCATGTTGTTGCACCAAATGCTCGCGTGTGAGGGTGCGTATGCTCTCTACCGTGCCGTCGGGGTGGTTGCCGTAGCTTGTATTGCCGAAACATGCCCGGCGTATGTGGCGGAAGGCAAGGGCGGCGGGGTCTTCCAATGAGTCCAGCACGTCGGCCTCCATATCCTCCCGTGCCAGAGCCACTGCCTCTTCGGGGAAGGTGGGGTGCAGGGCTGCATCTGCCAGCAGCTCCATCATGGTGGTGGCATCTTCTGCCAAAGCTCGGGTAGAAAGTGCCAGGGTATTATTGCCGGCATTGCAGTTAATGTAGCCGCCCAGGTTTTCTACCGCGTCTGCCATTTCGGCTGCGGTGCGGGTGGTGGTGCCTTTGAGCAGACACTCTGCCAGCAGGTTGTTGATGCCGGCGGTGGCTGCAGTTTCGGTTCGGCAGCCGGCGGCCATAGTAAGATGCGTGTATACCATGGGTACTCGCTTATCTACCCGCATTATCAGGCGCAGCCCATTGGGTAACTCATGCTCTACCGGGGCGGGCAATCCGTGTGTGGCAGCGGCAGATGCCGGGGTCGGATTACTGCCCACGGGGTCCACGCTTACCTCGGTGAGGCGCTCGGGGCTCAAATAGGCAGTGCATACGCGCGCTATGTCGGCAGTGGTTACGCGTTGCAGGGCTTCGGCCCACTCGGTATCGGCCTGCAAATTACGGGAGCGGTGCCAGCATATGGCGGTGAGGGCCGCTTGCCCTTGCACCGTAGCGAGGGTACGCAGTCGCTGGGCCTTAATTTGTCGCAGGGCGCGTTGTATACCCTGGTTAAAGTCTGCATGCGGCAGCTTGGCCACGTAGTCCAACAGCTCATCTCGCAGGCGGTCTCGGTTGGCGCGCTCGGCATCGGCCTCGATAATAAATGCTCCTTCGCCTTCTTTGTCGGGCATGATGCTGGCGGATACATCGTGCGCCAGTGCTGTTTCGTCATGAAACTTTTTGTACAGCCAGGCGGCACGGCCATCTCCCAGTACCGAGGCCAACACGGCCAGCGGTGCGGCATCTGCATGGCGTGCATGTGGTATGCGCCATGCCAGCATCAGGGTGCTGGTGGGTTGGGCAAACTCGGTGCGGTGCAGGCGGCTGCCCCACTGGCGTGGCTCGCTCGGGGTGGGGACTTGCACGGTGGCGCGGGCCGGTATGGTGGCCACGGCTTCTTCTACCATGTTAAACACGGCGGCGGGCTCTACATCCCCCGCTACACACACAAACATATTGCCGGGGGTATAGCGGTTGCGGTGGTAGTTTACCATGTCTTGGTGCGTGAGGGCATCAAAACGCTTCAGCTCGCCGATGACGGGCCGGCGCTTGGGGTGTACCTTGTACAATGTGCTCACCAAGGCGCGGTACGAGGCATCTTGCGGGTCGTCATTGTACATGGCCATCTCTCGGCGTATTACCTCGCGCTCTTTTTCAAACTCGTCTATGGGAAAGCAGGGGCTGAATACCAGTTGCAGCAGTATCTCGGTAAAGCGCCGGCAGTGGGTGGCGGGGCCATCGATGTGGTATACGGTGCGGTCGGTGCCGGTGTAGGCATTCCAAATGCCACCCAAAGCTGCAACTTCTTCATTGAGTTGTTGGGCATTGAGCTCGGCCGTGCCTTTGAACACCATGTGCTCTATCAGGTGAGATACACCCGCCCCGGCATGCTCTCCCTCATGCTCTGCCCCTGTGCCTACCCATACTTGTACCGATACTACGGGAAATGCCGTTTGCCGATTCACAATGACCGTCAACCCGTTTTTACATGTATAAACCTCGCCTTGCATGCGGGCCATTCTACCCCATACCTCCTCGCGGTGCAAGCCTATTTCCCGCTTATCGCGCACGCCGTGTATGAAAAAAAGCCCCACCATGTGGCGGGGCTTTGGTAAGCATGTGTTGAGCGTAGCTTTACTCGTGCATGAAGATGACCTCGTACACGTTCTTGCCGTGATCTTGCGGGGCGTAGAGGTTGACTCTCTTTACCCCGGCAGGTACTCTGTACTCGCGTATGTGCGGGCTTATTTGCTTGCCCTTGTCGCCGTCGACGGCGGTGTCTGCCGTGCCCATTACCAGTATCTTGGTTGTGTTCTCGGGCAGCGGTATCTGCGTGTTGAGGGGGCTCTTTGCGCAGTTATAGAATGTAGTCAAATCCGTATCAACGAGGCTGTAGGGGTTTTGGTCCGGTTCAATCTCGGGATAACCTACACGGAAGAGCGTGAGCTTGATTTCCTGCGTCTTGTCGCCGGTGTTCGTGACCCGCAGCG
Organism: Akkermansiaceae bacterium; assembly: GCA_015062055.1. Taxonomy (GTDB): domain Bacteria; phylum Verrucomicrobiota; class Verrucomicrobiia; order Verrucomicrobiales; family Akkermansiaceae; genus Akkermansia. Next base: position 10,077 of record SUVK01000047.1, on the reverse strand, counting down.
CCGCTACCTTCTCTTTCGGTAAATCTTCTTTTGTGATAAAGAAGCGGTTTTTTACAACGGGGGCTTTGATGACCTTTTTGCTGCCGTCTTCGAGGGTTAGCTCGATGGTGGCCCATTGGGCAAGGTGGGCATTTTCCAGATTAATTTCTATCCAGTGAGCCTGCACGGGGGTGGGGAACTCAAGGTTGATGAACTCGCCTTGAGCAATGGGGAACACCTCCATAATGCGGTTGATGCCGGCATGGTCTTTGTCGGTAAATGCCTGCAATTTGGCGCATTTTGTAATATTGGTGGCAGCATAGGCGGGCATGCTGCGGTTGACGGTGAACTCGCAGATGGATATCCAACGCGCGTTGGGCTCGGTAATGCGGTAGCGCAGCATGCGGGCTTGCACGGGGGCCTCCGTCAGGTTGAGCACAACGGCTGCGCCTCCCTTGGGCTCGCCTGCCAGCGGGGTCCAAGTCTTGCCGTCGTCGGATACCTCGAACACGCCGGCCTTGGGGAAGTCTCCCTCGCGCGGGCCTCCCATCAACAGCGAGATGCTGCGAATATCGGTGGGTTGGCCGAAGTCGAGGCAGTACCAGTCACCCTGCTTCATGCGTTGGTCAGAGGACCAGAAGGTCTTGAGATTACCGTCGGCAATATGCTGCGGGTTCTTGCCGGCCGGGCCGCCGTTGGTCGAGAACACGGGCAATACCACCTCTCTGCCGGTAAGCTCGGCATAGATGCTGGTGTTAAGGTATTTGAGGCCTGCCTGCAAAGCCGGGGTCATCGCATACATGGCTACCTCTACATCGGGCAGGTAGATGGTGCCCTTGGCGCTCCACTCATCGCGTAGGGTGTTCTTCATATCGGCCACGCGGTCTACGGCTTCGAAGAAGTGTACCATGCGCTCGTGTGAATCGGTGGTTTCGATGGCGCTCATAGTGGCTTGGCCTGCCTTACCGGTGAGGATGAACTGGGCAATCCACGGGGCGATATCGAGCTGCAGGGCCTCTAAGCCCTTGGTATCGCGAATGGTGATGCCGGCTTGCTCCATGGCGGCAAACTCTGCCTTGAGGGTAGCTGTTGCGGCAGGGTCGGGCTTGCGCTCCCCGGCAGAGCGGATGAAGAGGTCGGCCGTGGGTTTTATCGTGACGGATTCTTCGCGGAAGTAGCCGTGACCATTGGGCAACAGGTAAGAGTTGTGGTCGCAGAATACCTGCATGGCCTCGGGGCACTGCGGGTACAGGCGGCGTATGCCTGCCCGCCAGCTCTTGTCAGACTCAAAGCCGGTGATGTTCCAGGTGTAATCTGCTACACCGAATAACCCTACTTTGCTGGCTTCTGCGTGCTCCATGGGGTTGGCTACAAAGCCGCTCATCGAGGTTCGCATTTCGGGCTCGGTGCCCAAGCCATAGGTGCGCCCCATGGAGATGCGGCTGCGTTTGAAGTCGTTGCAGGGCCAGTTCCACCAAATAAAGGTGGGGCGTTTCACGTGTTGGTTGACCCATTGCTGGCCCTCCAGCGTGATATTGTGCACCACGGTGTTGCCGGTCCACATTACGGGTATGGAGGGGTGCAAGCCATTACCCAAGGTGCCGAGGAACTGGGCGTTGGTCCAAGCCTTGTTGTAACCGGTGGGGCACATGATGAGGGTTTGGTTCACATCCGGGTGTTTGCGGATGAAGTGCTCGAGCAGGTAATTGCACAGCTGTACCTGGCGCTCTGCTTTGCCGATTTCGCCGCTCGAGTCGTCTACCAACACGCCGAAGTCGCGCACGCCCAGCTCATACATCCACTCCATTTTGCGTACAAGCCCATCCAACTGAGTCTTGCCGCCATTCTCTTTCCAATTCACTGTGTTGGCCGGGTGTATGGCCCATACAAAACGCACATGGTTGGCTTTGGCAAGCTTTACCAACTCGCGCAGCTGGGTGGCTTTGTCGGCGGGGTAGGGTTTGTAGCAGCCCTTGCCGTGGTGGTAGGGGTCGTCTTTGGGCGCGTATATGTAGGTGTTCATCTTATTGCGCCCGTAGAACTCAAACTGTGCCTTGCGAGCCTCAAAGCTCCACGGGGCGCCGTAGTAGCCTTCTACCGCCCCGCGGAAGGGCAGGTCGGGCCAGTCTACCACATGCCCCAAGGGCAACATGCCCATTTTGGCAATTTCGGCGATATTTTTGTCGGGGTAGGGGTCTTTTTGCGCATTGCGAGAATTCGGTACCCCTCGCAGCAACTGCATGAGGGTTTGCTTGGCATAATATACACCCTCTTGCGTATTAGCCCATACCTGCACCTTGCCGGGGGTAATGCGTATGGCATATGCGCCGGTGTTGCCGGCGGGCAGCTTTTCCCATACCTTACCGGTTGAATCCTTTTTGCGGATTTTGACAATCGTTTCATCGACTCGGGTATACTCGTGCTTGAGCTCGATTTGTTGAGGCTTGGGGAACACGTCTATCGGCTCCGCCGCCTGCAGCTGCAGGGCCATGCTGCCTAACAGCAGACCCGCTAATAATGCGTTTTTCTTCATATCATTAATTGTGTAATCAATGGTTCCAGTTTTGAGAAATCCGTTAATCGATAATCGGGGTTGCGTGCCAGGCATGCAGCCTCTTCGGCAGCGGCATGGCTGCCCCAGGCCGCATTGATGATGCGCACCCCTACGCGGTGGCAGTGGTCTATATCCGTCGGGGCATCGCCCACGTAGATGATTTCATCTGCGCTCATACCCCAGGTGGCCATGGCTTCCTGCAGGCATTCGTCTTTGCAGTTGTGCGTGGGTTGCCCGGTGAGGATGAGGTCGAACAATCCTTCCATACCGTATCTTTTAATGGTGGGGTCTGCCGTGTAGTGCTCTTTGCCGGTCAGCAACCCCACCTTCAACCCTTTGTCGCGTATGTTTTTTAATACTTGCACAGCCCCTTCATAGGGGGCGGGTGCCAAGTTGTCGTGTAGCCGTTCGTACACTTTCACAAAATGTTCTACAGGCAGCTCGGGGGCATCATACCGCATACCCAGCAACCCGCCCAGTACCCCGCGGTCGCTGATGCCGAACAACCCCAGCACCTCCCCGGCCTCGGGCAGGCGCCCGCTTACCTCCAGGGTTGTCTGTCGGTATGCCTCTACACACAGGGCTACGGTGTCGCCCAAGGTGCCGTCCATGTCAAAAATTACTCCTTTAAGCATGTCGTCGGTTTGTGGTTCGATACATCTCCTGTAACTTTATAGGACTATAGCATATCCGTTTTCTCTTGGCAAGCATAAAGCTTATTCGCGCACGCGCGCGGAAAGTCAAAAAAACTCTTTTTTTGTCACCCGTTTGTGGGTGCTAAAACGCCTGAAGAATAGCTGCTACTCTTTATTTTGCCCTAATTGTATCAGGCGAGAGTAGGAGATATACTTGCACAAACAGACCGCAGCCACAAGGCCGATACCTATGCCGATGTATGCGGCGTAGGGATAATCAAAACATTCTCCGAGCTTGTTTCCCGCGCCCATGAGAAACAGGCAGGTAATCAAGCGAGCCATGGTATCATAAAAGGCTTGGGAGCGTATGCGCATGGCCTTTTTCTCTGCGGCGGTAAAGCGGGCATCAATGGCGGCGCGAAAAGCTGCCGTCCCTTCGCTGTACAGCTCTCTCAAGTCGAGCGCGTAGCCGCTGCGGTAACATTTTTCAAACCAGTTGACGGCTGTGTGTGGGTCTTTTTTCTGCTCCAGCAGGTAGATGGCGTATTCTTGCATGGCCTCCGGCAAGCCACCTTCGGCTGCTCGTTGCAGGCATTGGAGCCCCGCCTCGGGATTATTTTCATCGTAGATGTAGTGGATGGCTTGCTCCAGCAGGTCTTGTTGTTCCTCCCTCGTCATGATGCCGCGAGTATATCAGTTTGCCGATGTGCTTCAAGAATAAATATGGCCATGCGTTACTTCAGCATCTTGATGGCGTTTTTCAGCTCCCGGACGGTGGTGGGTTGTAACCGGCCGTTTACCATAAATTGTTGCAACAAACGCATGAACTTTTCCTGCATTTCGCGAGAGGTAGCAACCCAACGCTCCCGGTACTGCTCCTCAGTCTCATTTTCCATTCTGCATCGTGGGGTGGGCTCGCGGTTGATACGTATGGTCGGCAGCACCCCCTCTTGCAAATGAATGTATGCGCCACAATTGTGCATATGATCGAGCATGATGCACAAATAATCGTTCCCCAACCCGGTGGTATCTGTCAAATCCTCCTTGATTGTCTTGCGCCACCGTATTTTGCCGTTTGTCAATGGGCGCAGGGCATCCATCCAGGGCCGGGCATCGTCTTCCTCTAAGGCTCCTATCACGATGTTGTCCCACGTTATGACTTCTTGGTGAAAGCCGGCGCGCAAGGCATGGGCTAAATCGCCGTCTTTCATGGTGACTATTTTACCGTTTTTCATAAACGGTTGAAGAATGCGCAGAAACTCGGCAAAAGCCTGTTGCATATTTTGTTGCAAATCGCCGCTATCCGTTACTTGCAGCACGACTGAGTTGTCTCGTCCCCAGCGCAAGCGTGCTTGTGTGGGGCCTTCCAGTGTAATGAGGCGCAGTGTCATGCCCGCTTTGGTTTCTTGGGTTTGCGGGCGCACGCAAAGTTTGCCGTCGATATGTGGCCTGAGCGTATTTGCCCATGCCTGTGCATAGGGGAGGTTATGCGGGGAGCACACTATTTGCACATCGCTCCAATCTAAATCCAAGTAGACAACATGATGCCGTAGCTCATCTTCTAATTGCTTCCGGCTTACCGGTTGTAATACCCCGTTTTTCGTAAAGGATTGCAAGGCCGCCACAAATGCTGCCGTATGGGCTGCGTGTTTGCCTTGGCTCCATCTAATATAAAGAGTAGCAGGCTCGTTGCTGTAAAAGTATAGCTCGGGTGTGCTGACGGAAAAGAGATTGAAATGAATGCGCAGGTTGTGGCTGCGGGTTGTATCTGTATATGACATGTCTTCCCATACAATTTTACCCGGTACCAAGGGGCGTATGGCTTCTATAAGTTGCATGGCCGCCTCGCGCTCGGATTTGTCGGAAACCACGACAATATCATTCCATTGAACCTCGGGTGATACTGCTTCCGCAGCCGCTGCTACCATGACGATTGGGGCGCTGAATATGGAGTAATAGTATGGGGCAGATATCATTTTCATAGCTCGTGGTATCGTAGCATAGAGCAGGGAGGCGTTTCAAGCAAAAAAAACGCTTGCCACAATGTAGCCGCTTTGCGTGGTAAGCGGTACCCTCGCAGAGGTGTCTGCTCGGCTTGTCGGAAGGAAGTAGTGAGAGCCCGTGCGTAGACAACAAAAAAAGGATACCCGAATGAGTATCCTTTTTTTGTTGTACGAAGCGGACGGGGCTCGAACCCGCGACCTCAGCCGTGACAGGGCTGCGCTCTAACCAAACTGAGCTACCGCTCCTTGCCTTTGCTCTCCTCCGTGGGAGGGGTGCGGGGGCATTTTAGCGAAAAATGGTGAGCATTGCAAGCTTTTTTTTGTAAAAAGTGCAAAAAAGTTGAATAAAGGGTGAAAAAAAAGACGCAGCCGCTGGTGGGGGCTGCGTCTTTGACCGGGTGGGGAAGGGGTTAATTCAGGATATTGAGCAGCTCAGCATTGCGGGTGCCGGTGAGTTTTTCTCGATTTTCGGCGCGAGCTTTTTGAATTTGCTCTTCGGTGGCACCTAGGCCACGCAAGAGCATGGAGCTGAGGGTGAGGGCCACCTCTTCTTCGCCGGAAACCACCATTTGAGCGCCTTGCTTGCGCATGTTGCGGGCGTTGCGCATGTAGGTGGTGTGGGCAAGGACGGCGATTTTCGGGTTGACATCGAGTGCAGCAGCCGATATTTCGGCAGCGGGGGCACCGGCAGCGGTGATGATGATGGCCTTGGCTTTTTCGGCGCCGGCCATGCGCAAGATGGTGTGCAGGCGGGCATCGCCGTGCATGGCGGGTATGCCTTTGGTGGCCAGGTGGGTGACGGTGTCGATGTTCATCTCGAGCACAACTACCTCGATATGGTATTTAATGAGTATTTTGGTGATGATTTTACCGCAGGGGCCATAACCGACAACGATAACGCGGTCTTTGGTTTCGGTGGGGGCGGGCAGGGTGGAGGCATCTGCGGCGGGCAGGCCCACACCCCGGGCGTCCATCTTACGAATGAGGGCGGGCACCATGCGGAATAAGCCTACATTGAGAGTGATGGTGATAATTGCCACGCCGGTGATGACGTTGACGGCCCCGGGCGGTAAGAGCCCGAAGCGGTCGCTTGCGGCCAATGCTGCCAGAATGAACGAGAACTCGCCGATTTGAGAGAGCGAGGTGCCTACCACTAAACCAAGGCTGCCCGGGCGGCGCAGCAGACGAATGACACCATAGGCACTCAGCGGTTTGAACAGTAGGGTGAGTGCTAAGGTGCCTACGGCGAGGGGCCAGTGCTCTAACAGCATGGGGCCGTCAAATCCCATACCCACGGATACGAAGAAGAGCACGGCAAAGGCGTCTCTCATGGGTAAGGCATCGCCGGCGGCGCGGCTGGCAAACTTGCTTTGCCCCACGACCATGCCCGAAAGGAAGGCGCCGAATACCATAGAGGCATTGAATACCTCTGCCGACAGCACGGCAACCCCCAGCGCACAGGTGAGTACGGCCAGGGTGAAAAGCTCGTTGGAGTTGCTGCGTGCTACAAAAGTGAGTACGCGAGAGATAACATGTTTGCCTAAAAAGGCTACACAGAACACCATGAGCGCCAGTTTCCAGGTCATGCCCCACAGGGCGCTCCATAAGTCATCTGCGCAGAATACGGCCTTGGTGGCACCCTCGGGCATAATAAATACCGCAGGCAGCAACACCAGCAGTACGATGGTGAAAATATCTTCCATGACCAGCCAACCCACGGCGGTGTGCCCACTGGGTGTGTGCAGCAGTTTGCTGTCTTCGAGTACACGGGTGAGCACTACGGTGCTCGATACGCATACACACATGCCGAAGATGAGGGCTGCTATCCAATCGGCGTCGGGTACGCAGCAATGGTATACCAAGGCACCGCAGCCGGTCCACATGGCCATGCACATCAGCGAGCCCGGTACGGCAACTTTGCGCACGGCCAGCAGGTCCTTAAAATGAAAGTGCAACCCCACCCCGAACAACAGTAGTACCTCGCCGATGGATGCAAACTCGTGCATCACGGCGTGCGGGTCGTCTGTCAGCCCCCACCAGGGTTGAGCTGCCAGTATGCCTGCCAGCAGGTAGCCTACCAAGGGGGATAATTTGAGGCGCCGGGCGAGCATGCCCAGTGCCAGTGCCAGTACCAAACCAAGTGCCAGAGTTCCTATCATTGCGGTATTTATCTTATCGTGCTGTTATGCCAGTACTCGGGCCCAGAGGACTTTCAGGTAACGCCCCTCGGGGTAGGTGGAAAGGAAGGGGTGGTCCCAGCCGGGGCCGGTCATTTCTAAAATTTGCAGTCGGCGGCCCAGGCGCTGTGCAGCTTTGATGACAGTCTTCTCGAACTCGGCGGGGGATACCAGCCCCGAGCAGGAGCAGGTGACAAATAAACCGCCCTTGCGTACGCATTGAAGCCCCAGCATGTTGAGGTCGTGGTACTTCTTGAGCCCTTCTTCTTTTTCTTCATCGCGCCCGAGCACAAACTTGGGCGGGTCGAGCAGCACGATATCGAAAAGTTTGCCGTTGCGCACCATTTGGCGGGCGTATACAAAGGCATCGGCGTGCACAAAGTCGATACGCAGCGGGCCGCCTGCCGAGTTGATGTTGGCGTTGCGCTTGGCCATGGCTATGGCTTTTTCATCTAAATCAACCGCTGTTACCTCTTTGGCACCACCGTGCAGCTTGGCGTGTATGGAGAACCCGCCCGAGTAGCAGCAGAGGTCGAGCATGGTCTTGCCCTCCACCAGTTTGGAGAGTTTGAGTCGGTTGTCCCTTTGGTCACAGAAAAAGCCTGTTTTATGCCCTTTTGCAAAGTCTACCTCAAAGTTGACGCCATTTTCTACAATGCGTACACGGTGTACGGGCTCGCTGGGGGGGGCTGTGGTGGGGTCTATGCCCTCCATGCGGGCTATGCTCTCGTCTACTGTGACCACGTGGCGGGTAGTGCCACACAGCTCGTGCAGCAGGGGCAGCCATTTCGGTAGACGCTGCCATACGCCCAGGGTGGTTACCTCCAAGCTCAGCACGTCCGCATAGCGGTCGGCTATCAATCCGCCTATGCCGTCGGAGTCGCCGTGTATGATGCGGTAGGCGGTGGTGGTGGCATCCAGCCCGCAATCTTGCCGGCGCCATTCTACGGCACGGCGCAGGGCTGCCTCCAAATCTTTTTCGCCCATGGTCTCGGGGCCGTGGTAAAACATGCGTAGCGGCGTGCGGCTTTTGGGGTTCCAGAACCCGCAGCCGAAGGGTTCGCCGTTTTTATCATACACGTTGATGAGCCCACCTGCTACGGCGTCGGGGCTTACGGCGCCCAGCATGCGCGGGAATACTGCCGGGTTGTAGGTAAAGTATTTGAGTTGAACCCACGGGCGCACCCAGTTTTCGCTGCCCTCGGGTGCCGGTGTTTCTTTTGTCGGTTTGGGTGCGGGTGCTGTCTGTTTGCGCACTTGGTTGCGGTTAAACGGTGTGTTTTTTCTATCTTTGTAGCCTCCCCTTCTGCCTGTCTCTTGCATGCGTGCGAGTGTACACGAGCGCACGCGTCCTGTCAAGGCTCTATCGGGTCTGTTGTAGAGTGACGACTGTTCTTCAGGCTTGCTGCTTGTTCAGATAGTAGTGCAGGGCTAATTTGAGTACCGAGGTGCGGTCGAGACGGCGGAGTGTGGCGAATTGCTCCAACCGACGGTATAAATCACAACGGCAACGGAATGTTATCATGCGTAATGGGGTCATGCCAATATCTTAGCGAAAATTTTCTGCGCGGCAACTCGTATTAGGTGTGCTACGTCTAATGGCTGGTATTTTTTTGTTATGGAATATATAGAAAAACCTACGTCTTCTTCGTATTATGAAATTCTTTGATTTTCATAAAGATTTGGCTTGACTAAATCTAACGGTTGGTGTATAAGCGGAGCAGCTTTTTATACTTTGTTGCATCATGAATGTTTCCATGAAAAATTTAACTCGTTATACGCGAGAGAAAACTTCATTCTTGGGTTGGCGTGTGTGCATCAGCCGTAAGGGAATGATGTTCACCAAATATTTTGCAGATGCTGCTTATGAAGGGGAGCAGGGGGCTTTGGAGGCTGCCCGTGCGCTCAGAGACGAGATCTTGGGGCGTATTAAAGAGAATCCTGATAAGGCAAAGAGCATCATGGCCGAATATCAGGAGAAATATGCCAAAAAAACGAAAGAGAGCGGTAAAAAATAATTGCCGCTTCCTTTCTTTTCGTTGACTAATCAGGCATCCGAGAAGTCAAACTTAGGGGCCTTTTTGTGCCGTGTGTTGTCGTTGCTGCGAGAATCCCACACGAGCAGCAGCATGCTGCCCAGCAACAGTAAACGCAGCCCGGTGTCCATGGGATAGTTAACGATGGGCTTGGTGTCGCCCGTGCAGGCGCAGCTCAGGTCGAGCCCGCGCGCCCATGCCTGTGCGTACAAGAGGAAAAAGACACCGGTCATTACAGTGCCCCACAGCGCCGCACCCCGATAGTGCTTGCGTAATAGCAGGCATACCCCCACCACCAGCTCCATCATGGTGCCGATGCAGGTGAGTGGCATCGAGAAATACTCCGGCAGTATATCGCACTCCGTCAAAAAGAGTGCGTTGTCTCCCATTGGTTTCGGGCTGAACTTGAGGATGCTGTTGATGACAAAAAACAGCCCCAGCCCCATGCGGAGCAGCATAAGCAATTTGCGTGTGGTGCCGGTGGTTCTCATGGCGGTTTCAGCATACCTCTACTACTTCTTGAGTGCAAGCTTTTTTACGAGTACTGTGCTTGTATTCATGCTTTAATCGCTGAATTGCAAGACCAAATGCGACAGTAAGTGATTTTTCTTCAATTTACGCTGCAATTTTGAGAAAATGGAGCTTTTCTGTTCGTGCCATGTGGCGTGCTGATTTGCCTTTAAAGATGCGTCG
>SUVK01000046.1 GCA_015062055.1 Akkermansiaceae bacterium | reverse complement strand
GCCGCGTGTCGGCTTTGTGCCGTAGCACGAGCCCGTAGGGCGAGGTGCGGAGGTGCAAAGCCGACACGCGGAGCGCCGATGGGGGATAACGGCGTTAAAACTCTTTGATGTAGGCTTTTTGTTTCCGCCTGGCTTGGATGATTCTCTGCTTGCAGTCTTTTGCTAATTGAGGCGTAAATGTTTCAGCTTCCTCATCTATGATGCCTAGCAGGTGTTCGCAAAACCATACTTCATATCGCCTCTTGCCTATGCTTTTAAGCCCTATTCTTTCCCCTCTCAAAGCCTCCGAGAGGAAGTAGTCCATGCTGTGCCATTTCAGGTCACCATGCTTGTCTATCTTTCTTGTTGGCATATTACCATAGTCATAGTCCACAAGGCTGTTTGTATAAACCCGGGGGCTTTTTCGGTAGTGTTGAGCTGGAGTGTCCCCGTTCAATGCCTGATGCGGTCGTATGGTATTAAACTCATGCACCCATTCATCCATCTCTGTTTGAGTATCTGCCCTTTCTGCCTGCAATTCTCTTTTCATATCTTTGTGCATCCGCTCATGGGCTCCATTATCTTGGGGACACCCCACACGACCACGATTAGGCGCTATGCCCAGCCTAATCCACCATGCGGACAGCTTGCTCAACCCAAGCAATGCCTGAGTACATGCAAACGGCGAGCCATTATCACTTCGTATTGATTTTGGCAATCCGTAACGCTCAAATACCTTTATCATGGCTTGCCGTACGCTCTCTTCCTTTGAGTCAGGAAGGAGTGTTACCCCTAAGATGAAACGGCTTTTTGCGTCTCGTATTGTCAAAGGGTAACACTTTCTTTCCCCATCTTTTGACCTCCACCACCCCTTAAAATCGATTGTCCATTCATCATTTACTTGCAGGTCTGCCCCCCCATCTTGAACAAGACGCAAATTATCAAGTCTGGGTACGCGCTTACGGCGCAGGTTGATAAGGCCAGCCTGCCTCAATACTCGATGAATAGTCGTGCGCCCGGGCAGAGGTGAAATGTGTTCTCTTTTCAAAATTGCACGTATTTTATCTGCTCCCCAATGCTTGTGGGCAACACGAACGCTGACTATGCGTAATAGTACCTTCTCAGATAGTTTAGTTGGTTGATTTACAGGCCTCCGGCTTTGATCCATCAACCCCGAATCGCCATCTTTTTCATACCTTCTGAGCCATTTATATCCTGTTTTTCGACTGATGTTAAATGACCGGCACGCTTCAGCCATAGAAATCTCCGGCTGACTTACAAGTTTTATGAACTCGCTTCTCATTTGATTACTACTTTTGATGTTCCATGGCATAAAGTCATTATACCATATGTCTCTCCAAAAGTGTAACCTATGTCTTGGTACTTGTGTTACCTATGTGGTGGTACTTTTCTGTTACCTTTGTCTTGGGTGCGTACCGATGAAAAGTGGCAGCGGATGGGCGAATTTGATTTGCGAGAGGGTGGGTTGGTTGTATAATGCGCGGATATGGGATTCACAACACTAGCCACCGCCGCTGTAACTGCGGCCAAAGTTTTGCCGGATGCTTTGCAAACGTACTCGTTTTACAAACAAAGTAAAGCACTGCGTCATGTAGCAAGAGAGCAAGAACGATTGGCCGATGCTCAAGCCGACCGCATGGAGGATACTGCTGTTGCCAACCAACAACGCGCTGCTCGCAATGCGGAGTCGCGCATGGCCTCTGCCCGTGCAGATGCCGCGGCGTCCAACTTGTTGGCCGAGGGCTCTGTGCATATGCGAGAGACCGATCTTGCCACCCGCTTGCAAGACGACATTGCCAACAATACTAACGCCGCCTTAGATGAGGCCGACCGCACGCGCCGCCAAGGCAAACTCAATGCTTGGAATACTCGCCATGCTGCGTCGCAAGCGCGCATGAGTGCATTGGGTAGTGCGCTCTCTGCCGTGGGGAGTATCTTTTCGGGCGCCGCCGGTACTACATCTCCCCAAAAATGAGGTGCCGTCATTCTTCTTCACCTCGGTAAACAAAAAAGCACCTCGCAAGTGGAGGTGCTTTTTACTAGGGCTACAGGGACTCGAACCCCGAATAGCGGTGCCAGAAACCGATGTGTTGCCAATTACACCATAGCCCTGTGTTGTTTGGAACGCCGAGAGTATACGCCTAGGCCCCTGCGCTGTCAAGCCATTTTTCTGATTTTTTGATAAAAATCGTTAAAACGGGTCTAAACCGGTGGCAAGATTAGATGCCGGAGTTGCAAATATAGGCTAAAAATTGATGCAAAGCATCGGCACGGTGAGAGATGCGGTTTTTCTCTTCGGCGGGCAACTCTGCCATGGTGCAGGTGTAGCCGGTCGGCACAAAGAGCGGGTCGTACCCGAACCCGTGTTCACCCGCCGGGTTGGCGGTAATGCTGCCTTCTACCTTGCCGATAAACTCGGCCTTAATTTGCCCGCCCTCGGCCAGACACATGGCACACATAAAGCGAGCGGTGCCGGGGGTGCCTGCCGGCATGGCGGCCAAATCTGCCAGCAATTTGGCATTGTTGGCGGCATCGTTACCGTGCTCCCCTGCATAGCGGGCAGAGTACACGCCGGGGGCGCCCCCCAGGGCGTCCACACACAGGCCGGAGTCGTCTGCCAGCACCAAGCCCGGCAGGGCGGCGGAGATGGTGCAGGCCTTCAGTGCAGCGTTTTCGGCAAAGGTGCTGCCGGTTTCGTCTACATCGGGCAGGGTGGGGTAATCTGCCAGTGTATGCACCGAGAAGTGCGCGGGGAGTATGGCTGCAATCTCTTGTGCTTTGTGCGCATTGCGGGTGGCAATGGTAAGAATGGTGGGGTTAGTCATTGTTAAAGCAGATATTCTTTTTCGGGAAAACCTTGGTCAGGAAGAGGGCGATAACCGTAAAGCCCATGATGACGGCCAGTATGTCTGCTATAGCCTGAGACCACCAAATGCCGGGCTCGCCGAACCACAAGGGCATAAGCAGTATGCAAGGCAGTAAGAAGATGAGCTGGCGAGTGAGGGTAAGGAAGATACTCATCACCGGGCGCCCGATGGCTTGGAAGAAGTTGCTGATGACAATTTGTGGGCCGACCAAGGGGAAAATCAGGCTTACCACGGTGATGCCGTAGGTAGCCAAATCAATGATTTTGGTGGCATTGGCATCGTTTTCTTTGACGAAGAGCCCGCAGATTTCGCGGGGGAATATCTGCATCATCAAGGTGCCGATGGTGGTAACGGCCCCGGCAAATACCATGGCGTTAATCAAAACGCTGCGCACGCGGCAATATTTGCCCAGCCCCAGGTTGTAGCCGGCAATGGGCTGCATGCCTTGGGTAATACCGGCGACAATCATGACGAAGAAGAAGATAACGCGGTTGACCACCCCATACGCACCCACTCCCATTTGACCATCGTATTGTATGAAGAGGTGGTTGAAAATGAGCACGATAACGCATGCTACAATGTTAAGCAGGCAAGGGGGAAGCCCAATGGTGCATATGCGGCGGGTAAGTGGCAGGCTTATGCTGTAAATGCCACGCGTGAATCTCAATACCACATCTTTTCTGCAAAAATGCATGAGGACCCAGCCCAACCCCACGGTTTGGGCCACTGCAGTGGCCAAGCCGGCACCGGCTATGCCCCAGCCGAATACGTAGATAAACAGCGGGGCTATCACAATGTTGACCACCATTGATATCAGCAGGCTTACCATTGCCTTCTTGGGGTATCCGCTCGCGCGCATGAGGTGGTTGAGCCCCAAAAAGACCGAGTTGAAGGGAAACCACAGCATCAACACTATCATGTATTCGCACGAGGGGGCAAGCGTATTGTCATCTGCCCCGAATGCTCGCATGATGTCGGCTATCCACGGTAGCGGCAGCCACCCTACTACCAAGCTTGTCACAAAACTCAATATCAGACAATGCCCCAATATGTTCTGCGCACGGCGGCGTTTACCTTGTCCCAGGGCTATCGAGGCACTGGCGGCACTGCCGAGCCCCACCAAGGTGCCTACGGCTACCATCAGGTTAATTACCGGGAATACCAGTGCCATAGCCGTTACTGCATAGGCACCGCACCATTGTCCCACGTAGATGGCACCCACAATGTTGTAGACTGACATGGCTACCATGCCGGTAATGGCCGGTAAAGAGTAGCTCAGCAATAACGACCGTATGGGCCGATGCTCCAATTCCATTAATTTTGTATCGCTCGCCATGTCTACATGAAGATTACGCCCGCCTGTGCATGAAGTCAAGATAAATAACTATTTGCTTGCGTAAATGGTGATTTGTTTGACAGTTCGGCATAGCTTTGGTAGACTTGGCGCGTACGGTTATGGTAGAGAAAGAATACGATGTGCTGGTAATAGGTGGTGGGCATGCCGGGGTAGAGGCTGCCTTGGCTGCTGCTCGCTTGGGCGGGCAAGTGGCTTTTGTGACGCATGATTTGGATACCATCGGCCAAATGAGTTGCAACCCGGCTATCGGTGGCTTGGCAAAAGGCCATATCGTCAGAGAAATTGATGCACTGGGCGGTGCCATGGGGTTGAATACCGACGCCACGGCCATTCAGTTTCGTATGCTCAATGCTTCTAAAGGCCCCAGTGTGCGTGCCCCGCGTGCTCAATGTGATAAATCTGCCTACCGCACCCGCATGAAGTGGGTGATGGAGACCGCCCCCGGCGTGCAGTTGATACAAGGGGATGTGCATGAGATTGTGGTGCAAGACGGCCGTGTAGCAGGTGTGCTCACTACTTGGGGTCAGCGCATTGCCGCCAAAACCGTTGTGCTGTGCAGCGGCACCTTTATGAAAGGCTTGTTGCATGTGGGCATGGACCACTTGCCCGGCGGGCGCCTTGGCGGGGCCACCAGCACGGTGTCCGACTGCCTGGCCAAACTCGGTTTCCCCCTGCAGCGTTTCAAAACAGGTACCTCCCCCCGCATTAAAGGCAGCAGCATAGACTTCTCGGCGCTTACCATGCAGCCGGGGGATGAACCGCCACCCCTCTTCAGCAATGAGTCTGCCAAGCGACTCAGCCGCGAAACTGAGCCCCACTGCACCCTTAATTATTTTGCAGATGCCGACTTTAAGCTGCAACAAATGCCCTGCGGCACTACCTACACCCACGAGGGCACGCACGATATCATACGCGCCAACTTGCAATACAGCCCCTTGTTCGGCGGGGTGATAGAGGGTACGGGCCCGCGCTATTGCCCCAGTATAGAGGATAAAGTGGTGCGTTTTGCAGATAAAGACCGCCACCAGATTTTCATTGAACCCGAGGGCCGCAGTACAGATGAGTACTACCTTAACGGCCTTTCCTCGAGTTTGCCGTTTTTTGTGCAGCAGCAAATCGTGCACAGTATACCCGGGCTCGAGAAGGCAGAGCTGATTCGCCCCGGTTATGCCGTGGAGTACGACTTTGTGCCGCCTACCGAGCTGTTGCCCACGCTTGAAACCAAGCGCGTGCGTGGGCTTTATTTTGCCGGCCAAATCAACGGCACCAGTGGCTACGAGGAGGCCGCAGGGCAGGGGCTTATGGCCGGGGCAAATGCCATGCTTGCCCTGCGTGGCGACGAACCGCTCATTTTGCGCCGAGACGAAGCTTATATCGGTGTGATGATAGACGACCTTATCACCCGCGGTACAGATGAGCCCTACCGCATGTTCACCAGCCGTGCAGAAATGCGCTTGCTGTTGCGCCAAGATAATGCAGATTTGCGCCTTTCGCCCATGGCGGCAAAAATCGGTTTGCTCTCTCAAGAGCGCGGGGCAGCTGCCTCTGCCCGTTTGCAGGCCATTCAAGATGGGGTGGCGCTTACGCACAAGGTAAAAGTGGGGGGCGTGCCCCTCAACCTCTGGTTGCGCCGCCCCGAGAACGATTGGCACAACCTGCCGCAAGACATCCTGAAGCTGATGCCGGCCGAGGTATGGGAGCCCATGAGCATTGAGGTTATCTTTGCAGCGCATATAGACCGCATGCGCATGGCGGCAGAGCGCATGCAACGCCAAGAAGATAAGCGTATACCCGAGGGGTTCGACTACGATGCTGTGCCTGCCATGAAAACCGAGGCCCGCCAGCGTTTTAACCGTGTGCGCCCCACCACCATCGGCCAAGCCGCCCGTATTCCCGGTATTACCCCGGCAGATATTGCCCTGTTGCTCGTTTGGCTCAAAAAGTGACCCATCATTCGTACCCTTCAGCCCCGTAAAAATAATTTACGACTTACGAAGTACGAGTTACGAAGTTCAGAGTCAGGCGCCTGCGGCGCAGTGTTGCAAAGCCGCGCATGAGTTGCCGCTGTCATTACGGCTGTATGCCTAACTATTACTTCGTATTTTGAATCTCGTAACTCGTACTTCAAATTACCTGGCTCATCTACTTACAACTTTCCAAAAACCGGTGCCGTGGTATCACCCCCGCGGCACCGGTAAAAAAGTTTGTTGTGATATTCGGCTTGAATGAGTGTTAAACATTAAAGATTCAACATCAAACATTACTTCTTCATTGCCGCGCGGATAAGCTCTGCGCACTCGGTATGGCCGAAATCCTCGGCTGTTTCAAGGACGGAACCAAGGTCAGTAGCGCCTTTGTCGAGCATCAACTGTACGATGTCCATATGGCCACCCGTAGCAGCGTAATAAAGCCCACTGTCGTAGTCAGTAGCGCCTTTGTCGAGCAGCAGCTGTACAATATCCAAATGGCCATCCTTTGCTGCGAGGTAAAGTCCTTCGTTGTAGTTAGTAGCGCCTTTGTCGAGCATCAGCTGTACGATGTCCAAATGACCACCCTTTGCTGCGAGGTAAAGTCCTTCGTTGTAGTTAGTAGCACCTTTGTCGAGCAGCAGCTGTACGATGTCCAAATGACCACCCTCTGCCGCGCCGATAAGCCCTTTGTTGTAGTCAGTAGCGCCTTTGTCGAGCATCAGGTTTACGATGTTCAAATGGCCGCCATATGCCGCGCCGATAAGCCCTTTGTTGTAGTTAGTAGCGCCTTTGTCGAGCAGCAGTTGTACGATGTCCAAATGGCCGCCATATGCCGCGCCGATAAGCCCCTTGTCGGGGCAGCACCTTTGCCGAGCATCATCTGTAGAATATCCGAACGGCCACCCCTTGCCGCGCCCTCAAGCCCCTTGTCGGGGTCAGCGCCTTTGTCGAGCAGCAGCTGTACAATATCCAAATGGCCATCCTTTGCTGCGAGGTAAAGCCCTTCGTTGTAGTTAGTAGCGCCTTTGTCGAGCATCAGCTGTACGATGTCCAAATGGCCACCCTCAGCAGCGTACTTAAGTCCTTCGTTGTAGTCAGTAGCGCCTTTGTCGAGCATCAGCTGTACGATACCCATACGGCCACCATATGCCGCGTACTTAAGTCCTTTGTTGTAGTCAGTAGCGCCTTTGTCGAGCAACAGGTGTACGATACCCATACGGCCACCATATGCCGCGCTCGCAAGCCCCTCCTTGGGGTCAGCGCCTTTATCGAGCAACAGCTGCACGATATCCAAATGGCCACCACATGCAGCGCACTTAAGCCCTTCGTTGTAGTTAGTAGCGCCTTTGTCGAGCATCAGCTGTACGATGCCCATACGGCCACCCTCTGCCGCGTAGATAAGCCCTTTGTTGTAGTTAGTAGCGCCTTTGTCGAGCATCAGCTGTACGATACCCATACGGCCACCATATGCCGCGCTCGCAAGCCCCTCGTTGGGGTCAGCGCCTTTATCGAGCAACAGGTGTACGATACCCATACGGCCACCCTCTGCCGCGGCCCTAAGCCCCCTATTGGGGTCAGCGCCTTTGTCGAGCAACCGTTGTACGATATCCAAATGACCACGCTTTGCTGCGATGTCAAGCACCATGTTGTAGTTAGTAGCGCCTTTGTCGAGCATTAGCTGTGCGATGTCCAAATGGCCATCCTTTGCTGCGATGTAAAGTCCCATGCTGAAGGAAGTAGCGCCTTTATCGAGCATTAGCTGCACGATGTCCAAATGACCACCCCTTGCAGCGCCCTCAAGCCCCTCATTGTAGTTAGTAGCGCCTTTGTCGAGCAGCAGCTGTACGATATTCATATGCCCACTCCGAGCAGCGCCCTCAAGCCCATAGTCGGGGGCAGCGCCTTTATCGAGCATCAGCTGTACAATATCCATTTGGCCGGCCTCTGCAGCTAAAACAAGCTCCTCGTTTGGGGTTGCTCCTTTGGCAAGGCATTGCATAGTACGTTTTATCATATTTTTAATGGTTGTTTATTTGTAAAGAGTATTACAAATTCAAAAATCTATCAAGCAAAAGAAGAAATAACACGTTTTTTCATTCATATCAAGCATTATCCCGGCAAAAAACGGAGTCTCTCCGCGCCTCCTACCCGCCCGATATCGCGGTAGAATCCACCTTTACCGTAGAACAACTGAAATAAAGGTACGAAACACGAACTCTGAAGGGCGAAGTTTCCGGTCCGTTCAATTACATTATCATACCGCGCCGCAGGCGCCTGACTCTGAACTTCGTACCTCGTATCTCGTAATTCGTACTACAAATTGCACTTTCAGCAGCCAAAAACTTATCAAAAAGCCCCGCAGCGTGAGGTACTGCGGGGCTTGGATTTATATTGAATGAAGAATATTACTTTTTCTTGCCGGCTTTTTTGATTTGGGCAGGCTTGGCGGGCACTTCCTTGCCGGTGACAACGGTTTCGAGCGGGATGCGGATGAAGCCGATACCGCGGCAACCGTTTTTGCCGTTGTTGTGGCAGGTTTCGTAGAAGATACCCACGTGGTTGTCATCGGTCATGGCAATGCAAGAGTAGCCCATGCACTGGCGCACATCGTACAGGTAGCCCTCGTTCCAGGTCTTGCCATCGTCGCGAGAGGTGCGGATGGTCATGTGGTTGCGGCCGCCGCTCTTGGGGTTAGAGAAGAGCACGAGCTCGCCGTACTTCTTGGTCTTTACCTTTACGATGGAGCCTTGGCAGGTGGGCTCTTGCAGGGCGCTAAGGTTGGTGGAGTGCGGCTGCCAGGTCTTGCCCAAGTCTTTGGTGACATAGACAATACGCTTGCCTTGGCGGGCCTCGTTGCGGCAGTTGATCATGATAGAGCCATCATTAAGCTCAATCACTTGGCACTCGGAGGTGCTGTGCGGTACACCGTTGCCGTATACCCAAGTCTTGCCGCCGTCTTTGGAGTAGCAAATGGTGCTCATGCACTGCGGGCTTGCGCCTCTCTCCCATATCTGGGCGGGGAAGACGATGGTGCCGTCTTTGAGGGTGATACCGTTGCCCGGGCCGGCCAGAATCGTCGTCCACTCTTCTTTCTTAATTTGGTTGGTGGGGTTGACATGCTCCGTGGCCCAGGTTTTGCCATCGTCGTCACTGTAGGTCATCTCCCATTGGCCGGTCGTCTTGGGGTCGAACCCGGTCTTGGAGGTCCACAGCGAGGCGCCACCCGCAAAGTGGCAGGCCAGTGCCTGCATCCAAATGCGGCCACTCTTATCTTGCAAGATGCAGGGGTCGCCGCAACCGTTATCGTGGCCGGGGCCGGCGTCCATGCCCACGTACGGGGTGGTCCAGGTTTGCCCGCCGTCCTCAGATCTTACTACGGCTACGTCGATATCGGCACACAGGTCGCCCTCGTGCGTGTAGCGGGCATCGAAACAGCCCACCAAGGCGCCGCTCTTGGTCTGAATGAGTCCGGGAATACGGAAGGCGATACTGTTGCGCTCGCCACCGGCGGTCTGGTTGCCCACGGCTTCACCGGGTACGGCTACCAGATAGCCTACACGCTGAGTTACGGGCGAGAGGTCGGCAGTGTAGGTGGTGCCATCTATCGTGGTTACTAAGTCGCTGAAGGTGATAGTGCCGCCTACCGGTGCTTTTTCTGTGGGTTTTACATCTACCCACAGGTAGCTTTGGCCGGAAGGTACATTACCCTCGCAGCTGATGGTTACCGTGCCGTCTGCCGCCGGGGTGGCACTGCCGAACACCACGCTGCGGCTGAAATCCATACCCTTGTCGTTGCCGGTGCGAATGGTGACACTCTCCACATTCTCGGGGTCATCTACCTTGAGGGTGACCTTGTCTACGGTCTTGGGGTCGGTGGAGCCGCCGGTCTTAATCTCGATGCCCATGACGGGGTTGAAGGGTGCACGCTTCATGATGGGGTATACACCCGGGTCGATGCCGGTGACGGATTTGATGACCATCGGCCCGTCCATCACGCAGAAATCATCAATGATGATGCCGCCTTTGGCGTCGGAGGTGCATACAAACTTGACAGCTGTGGTGCCTGCGGGCAATTTTGCCTCGGCATGCAGGTGGTAGCCGCCCACACCCATGTTGTTGTTGTGTACCAAGCGCTGCTCACCGGTCGGGGTAACGGCAATAAAGACAAAATCAAACGGGGCGCGGCGGGTCCAACGCTCTGCCCAGAAGTCGCAGGGTGTTTCTTTCTCCAGCGGTTTTTCCAAGGTGATGGTTACGCTCTTCTCTTTGCCGCCCATAATGTGCAAGGCGGCAGCTCCACTGCGCCCCTTGCCCTTGATAATTTCGGCATGCCCGGCAGCTGCACTGAGGTTGCCGTACATGGTCTCACCACCCGTAAGCTTGCCTGCGGGCAGGTTTTCAAAGCTTTCCGTAGCCATTACCAGGCCACACGCCAATAAACTCAAAATGGTGTGTTTTAACATACACCCCCTATTTACCATATATTTGATGGGATTACAAGCTCATTTTCTTTTTCGTTATCCAAAATAAAACAAAGGCGAGTTAAATAAACTCGCCTTTGCCTATTTGTTGTAGATGTAAATCAAAGCACTGCTCTGAGTGCTTCGCTCTTAGCGTTGACATCTGCACCGTAAGAGATGAGGTCGCGCACAATCGCTTCGGGCAGGTGCGGTCAGCGGTGGGACAGGTGGTTGCAGCACCAATGCAGACACATAGGTAGGCAGCCGTAGTCAAGAACTAAGGCAAGATAACACCAGTACCCTAAGTGCAACGGGAGAATAATGCAAAGAGCCCAAAAGAGAAACAGGCTGCCGATAAAAGGGTAATAGGGAACCGGAGCTCCTTGGCCCCGATTCTTGATGTTGTGGCGCAAGATACACCAGTTTTCTATGCTGAAAATCGCCCCTATGGTGGCAAATATCAAGGCGAAGAAGTAGAAAAGATACTGCATGCCGATTTGTCAGGATGATGAAGGACGAAACATTTTTTCTACGTATTTGGCAATCATGTCTACCTCTATATCGACCACGGTGCCCGGGGTATAGGCGTGCATGATGGTGCGTTGCCACGTGTGCGGGGTTATCCAGAACTCGAGCTCACTTGTCTCTGCATGTATGGCGGCAATGGTGAGGGAGATGCCGTCTATGCAGATGCTGCCTTTGTCGATGGTATAGCGCAGGTATTCGGCCGGTATGCGGATGCGTACCATGTGGTCTTGCCCCACCGGGGTGATGGATATAACGGTGCCGGTGGTATCGACATGCCCCATGACAAGGTGCCCGCCGAATCGGCCGCCTGTGCCCATGGCTCGCTCCAGATTGCAGACGGAGCCCGGATAAAGCGTACCCAGTGAGGTAACACGCATGGTTTGTGTGAGTAGGTCGAATTCTACATGCGTGCCTTCTATGCGGTCTACCGTGAGGCAGCAACCATTGACGGCTACGGAGTCGCCCAACGCAAGCTCGGCTGCAAAGGGGATATCAATAGTATAGCGCGCTCCCTTTTCTACCGGGGTACGCGCCACGACTTTGCCGGTGCATTCTACTATGCCGGTAAACATAATGGTATTATGCAAAAAATCATGCGTTTTCAGAAGCTGCTTCAGTAGACGGCTCCTCAGCGGTGGCGGGTTCCACAGCAGGAGCGGGTTGCTCAGCGGTGGCGGGTTCTTCAGCAGGGGCGGGTTGCTCAGCGGTGGCGGGTTCTTCAGCAGGGGCGGGTTCCACAGCGGGTGCGGGTTCCACAGCGGGTGCGGGCTCAACAGCAGGAGCGGGTTGCTCAGCCGGGGCGGGTTCTTCAGCGGGGGCGGGCTCTTCAGCCGGGGTAGGCTCAACAGCGGGAGCGGGTTCCACAGCAGGAGCGGGTTGCTCAGCGGTGGCGGGTTCTTCAGCCGGGGTAGGCTCAACAGCGGAAGCGGGTTCCACAACAGGAGCGGGTTGCTCAGCGGGAGCGGGCTCTTCAGCCGGGGCGGGCTCAACAGCGGGAGCGGGTTCTACAACAGGAGCGGGTTGCTCAGCGGGAGCGGGCTCTTCAGCCGGGGTAGGCTCAACAGCGGGAGCGGGTTCCACAGCAGGAGCGGGCTCAGCAGCGGTGGCGGGTTCTTCAGCGGGCGCGGGTTCCACAACAGGAGCGGGTTGCTCAGCCGGGGCGGGTTCTTCAGCCGGGGTAGGCTCAACAGCGGGAGCGGGTTCCACAACAGGAGCGGGTTGCTCAGCGGGAGCGGGCTCTTCAGCGGGAGCGGGCTCTTCAGCGGGCGCGGGTTCCACAACAGGAGCGGGTTGCTCAGCCGGGGCGGGTTCTTCAGCCGGGGCGGGCTCTACAGCGGGGGTGGCATTTGATTCCTTAACCGTGGTATCTACTGATGCTGTGGGTAGCGTAGCCGGGGCTGTGGCTTTGGAGTTGTCCTGTGGGGCGGAGGGTGTGGTCTCTTCGGGGCAGGTCAACAAGAATATGAAGAACATGATGACAGTGGGGATAAAGGCCCATACAAAGAGCTTGAGGGCATTGATGCCTCCCTTGAAATATTTACCCAAGATGGCCTGCCCTGCAGGGTTGGGGGCGTTGGCAATCACGGTAAGGCCACCACCGGTAACGGCACCTGCCACAATGGCGTATTTGATTTGCTCTTGCAGGTGGGGTACGGTGCTGGCCAGGTAGGTGACCGATGCGTTGTCGTTGAAGGCCGTCAGGATACTGGCTAAGGCCATGGTTGCTGTGGCGCCCATCTCAGAAAGGGCTTGTAGTACGGGTTCCATCCACCAGCCTTGTACACCACCCAAGGTGACCAAGCCGGCCAAGAAGAAAGCTACCAGCAGCGGTACTTTGATGGTGACATGGTTTTGGTATTGCGGGGTCGCTAGGGTGAAGCCCAAGAATACCATGAAACCACCGATGAAGAGTGCCGGGTGGTGGTTGAAGTAAACCGTCCATCCCAAGAAACCGATGGATACCAGGTATACCCATACGGGGATATTGTCTTGGCGGTCTTCCCACGTGGTGGGTACGGCGTGCTCGAATGCCATTTGACTGCGTTGTACTTCTTCCAAGCGCTTGAACTCCTTGCGGAAAATGATGAAGTAGATGAAGTTAGCCAGTAAGATGCCGGCGACGGCTTTCCACCCGAAGTTGAGGAACATGTGGGCTAAACCGAAATCCCATTTCTCGGAGATCATCACAATGGGTGGCGCCGCAAAGTGGGTGAGTGTACCGCCTACCGATACGTTGACGAACAGTAGAGCCAAGGTGGCATAGCAAAGAGGCAGACTGGGCTTAAGCTGGTAAATCTTCTTGCTCAGCAGAATAGCGGCTAGGGTCATGGCTGCGGGCTCGGTGATGAAAGAGCCCAACAGCGGGGCAATGCAGAGAACGGACAACCACCAAGCTGCCGGTGTGCCCTTGCCGAGGGCGGCCCCTTTCTTGAGGGTAATCTCTGCCAAACGATAAATGGGGCGAGAGGCTGCTATCACCATGACCACAGCTACAAACAGAGCCTCGGTAAAGACGACATCGTGGTCTACATACTTCAGGAAGTCATCCATCGAGTAGTAGTTGATGCACACAATCGCAAAGGGTATTACCCACAGGCCGAATACAACTTCTACCTCACCCAAGAAGTGCAGTATGGTAGAGGTGAACGATACGGGTAAGCGTTGCTCGGGGTGCTCGATGCGGAACTTGCGGGCGCGCAGGGATTCTTTGTGCTTTTTCTCTAAATGGTGCGCGTATGAGGAGATTTTGGGGGCAAGGAAAGTGTGGAGAATGGCTAAGAAGAAGATGATGGTAGCTGCCAGGTTGAAGGGGTCTACCTCGACACGATGGCAGAGTTTATCCCACAGGCCCATGCCTGCTTCTTCTTGTGCATACAAGCGCAGCGGGATGGGGAAACGTGAGTATTGCTCATTGTTGCCGGTGTAGTGGCAGGTCCAGGCCGGCAGGCTATCTTTGTTGCGGTTGAGCACCACTTGGCCGCAATCGGGGCAGGGAATACCGTTGGGCGGGGGCATGAAGCTGACCTTCATGCGGGCGTGGTCGAGTGCGCTGTGGCCATCCAAAGCATGGTGCTCATTGAGGCCGATATAGCCTTTGAGCACATACTCATTCATTTGAGGTGCCACTTTGCGGAAGGTTGCTTTAGCCTCGTCGGGAATATTTGCTGCATCAATGATGGCATTTTTTTTGTCAGTTTCGCTACCGGAGCCGGAGTCTTTGGTGCCGATATGCTGTGTGTAGTCCGGTTGCGATGTGCTTGCTGCTTGAGCAGGGCTCAGCATACTGCCGGCCAACAGACAAACGCAGGTAATCAATTGTGAGAAAAAGCGCATAACTCAAAAAAATCTTAACCTTGAGTATGCTACCACATCTGCCCTGCCTTGGCGAGTTAAAAATGCCCCGTCGCAGGTGAATTTGGCATGCAAATAGACAAAAAATGCCTATTTGCGCCTACGGCGCTTGCTTTTTTGTGTGTTTTTTGGGGGAGTGGGTGGGTTAAGTTCTTCTATTTCGCCCCCCGACTTGCGTATACGCTGGGGGCGACGGCTCTTGACACGCAGACGTATTTTTTTGGTGTGTTTGCCTTTTTTTACACGTACAGTGGTGGTGCTGAACCTGCTTTTGTCTACCTCGGTTTCATTGCCTGCGCTTGAGGGGGTGGGGGCAGTTTTGCCACCGGTGGTGGCAATGCGTGCAATTTCGGCCATGACGGCATCGTGCTCGGTCACGGCGGGGGGTGCCTCGGGCTGCGGCTCTGTTTGTGCTGTAGCTTGTTGGTCTGCCGGTTGTTGAGAATCGGTGGGCTCTTGTTGAGCAGGTGTGGCAGCCGCTTGTTCGGGGGTGTGGGCTTGGCGCAGCTTTTGCGCCTCGGCCTCGGGTTGAACAAGGGCGACAAGGTCTTCACCGGCCAGTTCATTTTTGTTTAAACGCTTATTCAGGTAGGCGTAAAACTCTGCATCGTGCTCGGCCCCGGCGTGTATGGCGCGCTTATACGCGCGTACGGCATCGGGTATGCGCCCCATTTCGGCATACAGGCGCGCCATGTTGTAGTGGGCATCTGCTAATGAGGGCTTGAGCTTGACGGCTGCAGCAAAGTGACTCAGCGATAAGTCAATGCGGCCCGATATGCCCTCGATGTTGGCAAGATAGAAGAACGCCTCGGCATTCGCAGGGTCTAATTCTATGGTGGTGATAAACATTTGCTCGGCTTCTTCCATGCGGTTGAGCCGGTAGTAGCAAATGCCTGCCAAGAAGTATGAGATGGGCAAGTCGGGGGATAATCGAGTGGCTCTTTCGAGGTATTCTAAGCCTTCTTCGCATTTATTGCGGTAGAGCAGGATGGTGCCCAAATTGACCAAGCCGGGTACGTGGTCGGGTTGGTAATCGTACAGGGTGCGGTAGAGTTGTTCTGCTGCGGTGTAGCGCCCTTTGTTGAAAGCGTTGTCTGCCTGTTGGGTAAGGGTTTCGATGGAGAGGCTGCGTCTTGCTGCCTCGGTGGTGGCATCTCCGCTTTCGGGGGTTGCTTCGCCATTGCGGATGGCCTCAATCATGCGGCTTTCTGCCTCGGTGAGCTCGAGTTTGCTTTCTTCTTCCAAACGCTCGAGCTGAGCCACCATTTCATCGTTTTCGGATTGCAGTTTTTTGTAGGTTTCGAGCATCATTTTGCGCCCTTCCTCCTGCATTTCGATGGTGCGTCGTTGTTTGGCGATAATGTCTTTGAGTACCTCCGTTTCTTCGACCAAGGCGGGGTCTACGGTGGGTTGCGCGGCTTGAGCTTGGGCTGCAGCCTCCAGGTTGTTGAGGCGTTCTGTCAATTCTGATACGCGGCGGCGGTAGCCTCGGTTTTCATCGTAAACGGCCCCCAGTTGTTCGCGCAGGTCTTGTTCTGCCTCGCGGGCTTCGGCCAGCTGTTCGCTGAGCACGGCGTTTTCATCTGCCGAGCCGGCTATGGCGGCCTCCAGCTCTGCCACGCGCTCTCTTGCCTGTTGCAGCTGGTCGGCCAAGGTTAAATTTTGGTCGAGCAAGGCTTTGGTTTTTTCGGGGTTGTTCAGGTCTACGATGGCTCGCAGCTTTTCGTTCTCGGCCTTAAGGGCATCTCGCTCTGCTGTGACTGCGGCCAACTTCTCTTGCGTGGCCAGTAGCTCGGTTTGCAATTCGGCCACTTTTGCTTCGGCTTCTGCGCGTGCTTTTTCTGATTCTCGCAGTTGAATCTCTTTTTCTGCCAACTGTTGGGCGTAAGAGGCAACCAACTCATTGCTGGCCGAGCGCTCTTGCGTCATTCTGGTGCGCAAGTCTTCCGCCTCTCGCCTGTAGCGCTCCATCTTCATCTGGGTTTCGGCCAGCTCTTTTTCCAGGGTTCTGTTTTTTTCGTCAAGCTTGGCGCAAGCATCTGCAAGTCGAGAGCACTCTGCCTTGAGGCGGGCGAGAGTGTTGTAAAGCTCGGTATCTGTCGTGTCGTAATTGGGCATTCTGACACTTTCGGGGTCGATGATTTGCCCGCTGTCGGCCGTGCCTTGTCGGTGGGGCATGTTGGGCAGTTCAACGCGGTCGACTTTGGGTACTGCCTTGCCCGGTTGTCTGCCGGTGGGGATGGGGGCACCTGCGGCAGATTTTTGGTAGCCTGCTTTCATTTTGGCTACTTTCTCTCGGCGAAAACGCACCATGTCGGGTTTCCATGTGGGAAACAATTTTACAATTTCCGACAGCACGTATTCGGCTTGCGTGGCTTTTTTGATAGCCTCTGTGTAATTGCCCTCGGCTGCTGCTTTTTCGGCATCCTGACAGTGCCCGAACGCGATGAGGAAATACTCGGCGGGGTCTGCCTTTTTGCTGTTTTGTTTACTGTTTTGGGTTCTGGTGGCACCGCTCATCGACTGGGCATTTGCCAAGTCTCCCGTCAGGATGATGATTCCCCCTAGGGCTATGCTTAAATATGTCGTGAGAGATGCCATAATGATACAGTTTCAGGCTATCATACTTGTTTTTCTGTGTAACGCAAGCATGAATCGTGTATGCAAAACATAATTTGGCGCTTACGGAGGGCGCGAAGGGGGCCTCGGATGAACCGAAGCCCCCCCCACTTGGAGTGCGTAAACG
Organism: Akkermansiaceae bacterium; assembly: GCA_015062055.1. Lineage (GTDB taxonomy): Bacteria > Verrucomicrobiota > Verrucomicrobiia > Verrucomicrobiales > Akkermansiaceae > Akkermansia. The sequence goes on along the minus strand of SUVK01000046.1, from coordinate 3,279 downwards.
AAAGGTTGAATCGATATTAATATCTGTAGGCTTCGGCCTTGTAGGGGCCCTCAACCTTAACCCCGATGTAGTCGGCCTGCTTTTGGGAGAGTGTGGTAAGGTGTACCCCCAGTTTGGCAAGGTGCAGGCGGGCAACCTCTTCATCAAGAACCTTGGGGAGCACCTCAACGCTGTTGCTGCGGGTGCCGCGGTCTTGCCAAAGAGCAATTTGAGCAAGCACTTGGTTGGTGAAGCTGTTGCTCATGACAAACGAAGCGTGGCCGGTGGCACAGCCCAAGTTGACCAAGCGGCCCTCTGCCAGCAGGTAGAGGCTGTGGCCGTCGGGGAAGGTGTATTTGTCTACCTGCGGCTTGATATTGGTGCATACTATGCCTTCTCGGGCTTGCAGTCGGGCTACTTGGATTTCGTTGTCGAAGTGGCCGATGTTGCACACAATGGCTTGGTCTTTCATAGCCTCCATATGCTCCAGGGTAATGATGTCGCAGTTGCCGGTGGTGGTCACATAGATATCTGCCATGCCGAGGGTGTCTTCTACCGTGAGCACGCGGTAGCCCTCCATGGCGGCTTGCAGGGCGCAGATGGGGTCAATCTCGGTAACGATTACTTGTGCGCCCAGCCCGCGCAGCGCTTGTGCGCAACCTTTGCCTACATCTCCATAACCGCAGATAACGGCTACCTTGCCGGCAATCATCACGTCGGTGGCGCGCTTGATGCCGTCCGTTAAGCTTTCGCGGCAGCCGTACAGGTTATCAAACTTGCTCTTGGTTACGGAATCATTCACGTTGATGGCGGGGAAGAGCAGGCGGCCGTCGCGGGCCATTTGGTAGAGGCGGTGCACACCCGTGGTGGTTTCTTCGGATACGCCCATAATCTCGGGCATCCAGCGGTGGAACACGCCGGGCTGCTCGGCGCCAATGCGCTTGAGCAGGGCTTTGATGACGCTCTCCTCTTCGCTGCCCGAGGGTGTATCTACCCATGTGTCGCCGTTTTCCATCTCGTAACCCTTGTGCAGCAGCAGGGTGGCATCGCCGCCATCGTCAACAATCAACTGTGGGCCTTGCTCATCGCGGTGGCTCAGTGCCTTCCAAGTGCAGTCCCAGTAGTCTTCCAGTGTTTCACCCTTCCAGGCAAAAACAGGCACCCCGGCTGTGGCAATAGCTGCTGCTGCGTGGTCTTGGGTGGAGAAAATGTTGCAAGATGCCCAGCGCACCTCCGCGCCCAAGGCCACCAGTGTTTCAATCAACACGGCGGTTTGAATGGTCATGTGCAGCGAGCCGGTAATGCGCACCCCGGCCAACGGTTGTTGCGGGCCGTACTTCTCCCGGCAAGCCATCAGGCCCGGCATCTCGTATTCTGACACCTCAATCTCTTTGCGACCCCAGTCTGCAAGTGAAATGTCTGCTACCTTATATTCGGAAGTCTCATTCATGCTGCGGCTATTCTACTATCTTAATCCCCGCGCGTCAATTCTTAATTGTTTAGAGCCTGCTTGAAATAAAAAGTTGAAATTCCTGAGAAAATGTCTTGCATTGCTCCAAAAATCTGTCAAACTTAATTAGAAAGCCGTACTAATTTATCTTCACATATTATCGCCATGAAAATATATTATTAAGCCTGTGGGCGTTCATGCCTCTTGTGTGTGTAGCGAACGATACATCGAAAACTGAATCTGATCATACTCAGCGAAATGAGCGTGCTCAGATCTTTGAAAGAGGTTTTGGTTATGGGGAAACAACTATAATAAGTGCCGGCATCGATAATGGAAATTCATATGAAAAAAATAAATACATAGCATGCGAAGCTGAAGGAGTTTACTTTCGCGAGTATAACTACCTCTACCTTAGTAGCCCTTTTTTTTGCAAAGAAATGCAACTAAGGTGCTTTTTTCATTTGATTATTTGTGTCGAAACCGGTTATGCTGAGTCAGAGTTTCCGGATGGAGCTCTGTTTGCAGAAACGGTTACAAAATCTCCCGTTTGGAATATTGGCAGCGCTGAAGAACTTAACCTTGATTATCATATTTATCTTTTGCCTCTCTTTAATGGGCAGAATATCGATGAGCAGTTAGAAATGCCTTCTGAAAAAGTATTAAAGACGGAACTCGTTTTTTCTCTCCTTATTTTGAAAAAGACGGGAGTTCTTATGTTTTAACTTGGAATCCTGAAGAATTAGTACCGGACTCTGCCACGCTGAAAGACGGAATGCTGTTTTTTCCGTTCAGGGATGAGCCGGGGACTCATTTGGGAGCGGTTTTTTCTCCTGTTTTAATTCACTATTTAACATTATCAAAAGAGCTGCGAATGTACGGTAAGGTAGGCAACTCAACAATCAGGGGGACGCTAACCTTGACAGGAAAAGACAATGACGGGAAAACGTGGGTCTTATCATGGAAAAAAGTGAAAAGGGAAGAACTTTTGAATTTCGAACAAAATACGACACACCCATAAACGCCTCTTACAATTTCTTACTAACTCATTAATGCTATGAAAAGTATTTTATTATACATTTGCCTCTTAGTTTTCTTTTTATGCCCGGCTCACGCTATGGCGAAATTAAGTGAAACAACTGATAAAGAAAGTGATATACGATTGCATGACGATCATAATATTGAATATGGTTTCATATGTGCTGATGGCCAATCCAATCAGACTTGTGTGCAGAATCAATATATAGCATGTAAAACCACTCGCGTGCATCGTTTCAAAAGTCGCAAAATCTTGCTTTCCGACCCGTTTATCATGAGTGACCACCCTCAATCTTTAAAAAATAACTCTTTTTTTCGAGCATTTCTTATGTATGGGGATAAATTTGTTTATGTTCCCCAAAAAGGAGAACTAATCGTTGATACGATTGGGGAAAAACCAGTTTGGTGTTTTGAAAAAAAAGAAAACAGAAATCTAAATTATAAAGTATACTTGGCGCCATTCTACAATCAAGTGGAGCCATCGCTGAGACACATTCTTGAAGCGGATCTTATTATCTTTACCCCTTATTTTGAAAAAAACGGTGAATCCTATATTTTAACGTGGAATCCTATAGAATCCGTACAAGATTCTGTTAAAGCAGACAAACGAATGATTCTTTTCCCTTTCTGCGGAGAAGAGGGTACACGTCCCGGAATGGTTGTTTCACCATTGCTTTTTTATAACGTCAAGCTGAATTGCAAGACCAAATGCGACAGTAAGTGATTTTTCTTCAATTTACGCTGCAATTTTGAGAAAATGGAGCTTTTCTGTTCGTGCCATGTGGCGTGCTGATTTGCCTTTAAAGATGCGTCGA
>SUVK01000045.1 GCA_015062055.1 Akkermansiaceae bacterium | reverse complement strand
TTATGGCAACACAACTTGAGCAACTGAAACAGTACACCACCGTCGTGGCAGACACCGGCGACTTCCGCCAAATGGAGGAGTTCACCCCGCAAGATGCCACCACCAACCCCTCTCTTATTCTCGCCGCCGCCGCAAAGCCGGAGTACCGCAGCATTGTGGAGGCCGCCGTGGCTCCCTATAAAGGACGCGAAGTAACCCCCGCCCTGATGGACGAAATTGTTGATAAGGTCGTGGTTGCATTCGGTCTTGAGATTCTCAAGCGTGTACCGGGCCGCGTATCCAGCGAGGTAGACGCCCGACTTTCTTTCGACACAGAGGCAACCGTGGCTCGCGCCCGCAGCATTATGGGCATGTACGAGGCCGCCAGTATACCCCGTGAGCGCGTACTCATCAAGATTGCCTCTACCTGGGAGGGCATTCAGGCAGCTCGTGTGCTGGAGCAAGAGGGCATCCACACCAACCTCACCCTGCTGTTCAGCTTGGTACAGGCAGTAGCCTGTGCAGAAGCAGGCGTACGCCTTATCTCCCCCTTCGTGGGCCGAATTCTCGACTGGTTCAAAGCTAACACCAAAGAGGAGTACACCGCCGAGACCGACCCCGGCGTTGTTTCCGTACGCACCATTTACAATTATTACAAGAAGTTCGGGTACCCCGTGCAGATTATGGGTGCCTCTTTCCGCAACAAGGGAGAAGTGCTTGCCCTTGCCGGTTGCGACCTGCTCACCATCTCCCCCGGTCTGCTGGCCGAGCTTGCCGCAAGCGAAGAACCCGTTACCCCCTGCCTCAACGAAGAAGCCGCCAAGTCCGGCGACATCGAGCGTGTGCCGGCAGACGAGAAGAGCTTCCGATTCCTTTTCAATGAAGACGCCATGGCAACCGAAAAGACAGCTGACGGTATTCGCCGCTTTGCAGCCGACATCCGCAAGCTGGAAGCCATGTTGGCAGCCATGCTGTAAACCATTTCACTCAACCAGAAAGAAGATATCATGAAAGTACTCGTTACCGGAGGTTGCGGTTACATCGGTTCTCACACCGTGCGCCAGCTTGTTAAAGCCGGGGCAGATGTCACCGTGCTCGACAGCATGGTGTATGGCCACCCCGCAGCCATTGTTGATAAAGAAGTTACCCTTGTAAAGGGCGACTTGGGCGACCCCGCCATTGTGTATCCTCTGCTCATCAACGGCAAGTTTGATGCCGTGGTACACTTTGCAGCCTTTATTCAAGTAGGCGAGTCTGTAACGGACCCGCTCAAATACTACGAAAACAACATCGCCAAGCCGCTGGTGCTGCTGCGCGCCATGATGCTGGGCGGTTGTAAGCGCTTCGTATTCTCCTCCACCTGTGCCACCTATGGTGTACCCACTCAGGTACCTATCCCCGAGACGGAGAAACAAGACCCCATCAACCCCTACGGAGCCTCCAAGTTCATGCTGGAGAAAGTTTGCAAAGACTGCGAACGAGCCTATGGACTCAAGAGCGTGTTCCTGCGCTATTTCAACGCCTCCGGGTCATCGGAAGACGGTCTTATCGGCGAGGACCACGAGCCGGAGTCTCACCTCATCCCCGTAATATTGCAGGCCATCAAGGGAGAGCGCCCCGCCATCACAGTGTTCGGCACAGACTACGACACCCCCGATGGCACCTGCATACGCGACTACATACACGTGGATGACTTGGCAGATGCCCACCTGCGCGCGTTGGATTACCTGATGAAGGGAGGCGACACCAACTGGTTTAACCTCGGCACCGGCAAGGGGCTCTCCGTCAAGGAGATTATCGACGCCGCCGAGAAAGTAACCGGCAAGAAAGCCCCCGTGGAATACGGCCCGCGCCGTGAGGGTGACCCGCCCCGACTGATTGCCGATGCCCGCAAGGCTGCAGAGGTTCTGGGCTGGATTCCCAAGCACCAAGATGCCCTGCACATCGTTGAAACCGCCTGGAAGTGGTTCAACGGCCCCCGTGGTGGTCACTATTGATAATAATTAAACAATTATACAACACCCGTCTGCGAAATAAACGCAGGCGGGTGTTCTTATTTCGGTTAAAAATCTTTACCGGAGGCAAAATACTTGCTAGAATAGAGACATGACAAACCACAGTACAGAGAGAGAGTTACCGTACATCAACCACAGACGAGGGCTGGTAACCCTGAGCCCGCTGATGATATTTTTTCTGATATATGTGGTAAGCTCACTGCTGGCAGGCGATTTTTACAAAATGCCTGTAGCGATTGCCTTTATTGCGGCATCGGGCTGGGCATTCGCCGTGTGCAAGCCCAAGAGGTTTTCGCAGCGAGTGGAAAGGTTTTCCATAGGGGCAGCACACAGCAACATCATGATGATGATATGGATCTTCATCCTCGCCGGAGCATTTGCCAAAGGAGCAGAACACATAGGTGCCGTAAAAGCCATGGTGGATTTGACCCTCAACACCCTGCCGGCCAACATGTTGTTACCCGGGGTATTCTTAGCATCTTGCCTCATTTCACTTTCCATCGGCACCTCGGTAGGTACAATAGCAGCCCTCATGCCGGTAGCGGCTGGCTTGGCTGCAAGCTCGGGCTGCAATGCAGGCATGATGGCCGGGGCCGTGGTGGGTGGCGCATTCTTCGGCGACAACCTCTCCTTTATTTCAGACACCACCATTGCAGCCACACGCACGCAGGGATGCGCCATGAAAGACAAGTTCCGCGCCAACACTCGCATCGTGTTACCCGCAGCCCTGAGCATACTGATACTATACGCCGTATTGGGCATGCAATACGAAAGCACGCTCCCGCAACAACAAACAAACTATGCCTTGGTACTGCCCTACCTCATTGTACTGGTATGCGCCATATGCGGTATGAACGTCATGAAAGTTCTTTTTCTGGGGATAGCCGCCACCGGGCTGGCCGCCATGTGCATGCCCGCAGTCACGCTGCTGGATTGGGCCGGGGCCATGGGTAGCGGCATCACCGGCATGGGAGAACTCATTATAGTAACCCTGCTGGCAGCGGGTATGCTGGAGCTGATTCGATATAACGGGGGGCTCAGCTATATTATCTCGCATCTTTCAAGAAAGATACGAGGTCGCCGCACGGCCGAGCTGAGCATCGGTCTGATGGCAGCTCTAGCCAACCTTTGCACGGCCAACAACACCGTAGCTATTGTATCTGTGGGCAATATAGCTCGACGTATTGCAAAAAAATACGGCGTAGTACCGGCTCGGTCCGCAAGCCTGCTCGACACCTCCTCTTGCATCATCCAAGCGGGCATTCCCTATGGTGCGCAATTACTTGCAGCGGCATCACTGGCCGGGCTCAGCGCCATCGATATTATCCCGCATCTATACTACCCCTTTGCCATGGCCATCTGCGCCATGCTCGCGATTTTTGTCGGGCTGAAAACTCAAGAAAATCGCTGAGCTCCCATATAAGATATTCGCTCAAATCGCGGACAAAACTATCCTTTTACGCCACCATAAAACGGCACGTTCGCAAACAAATAGATTGCCTACAGAAAAATACGGCTTGCCAAAGCGAATAAATAAGAGTATAATCTCCGCGAATCAACGCATTCACTCTTATTATGTCCGGTAATCTCACATATAAGCAATCCGGTGTCGACACCATTGAGGCACAGTCTTTTGTCAGTGACATCAGCGCGCACGTTAAGCGCACGCAAAAAAATCGTCAGCTCTGCAACGCCTTCGGTCTGTTTGCAGCAGCTTACGACCTCTCCGCCTACAAAGAGCCCGTTATCGTAACGGGAACAGACGGCGTTGGCACCAAAACCGAGGTCCTCTTCGAGATGGACATGCTGGAAACAGCCGGTAAAGACTTGGTTGCCATGAATGTGAACGACATTCTCACCACGGGTGGTGACCCTCTCGTATTCTTGGACTACCTCGGTATCTCTAACCTCGAGAAAGAGCGCCCCCGCATTACTCGCTTGGTAGCCGGTATGTGCGACTACTTAGAGAGCTGCAACTGCATACTTGCCGGTGGCGAAACCGCCGAAATGCCCGGCGTAGTACCCGAAAACCTTGTAGAAATGGCAGGCTTCAGCATCGGTTGCGTAGAGAAGAGCCAAATGATAGACCCCTCTCAGGTAGAGGTAGGCGATGTACTGGTGGGCTACCCCAGCGATGGTTTCCACGCCAACGGTTGGAGCTTGGTACGCCGCATCTTGGCACAGAACCCCGACCTTCTCAGCGAAGAAGAGCTGCGAGCCCTGCTCGCCCCCACGCGACTGTACCACGACGTTGTGTACGATATGCGCAAACTGGGCATCACCCCCAAGGCATATGCCCACATCACCGGTGGTGGTCTGCCCGAAAACCTTGAGCGATTCTTGGGTGATAAAGGGGCCGACCTCGAGATTCCCTATTGGGACAACGCCCCCGCCCAGAAGGTGCTCACCTTTGTAGATGCAGAAGACCGTTTCCACACCTTCAACATGGGTATCGGTTGGGTGGCCATTGTGAAACCCGACCAAGTAGAAGCCGCATGCACGGCAGGCCCCGGTGGCACCGTCATAGGCACCATGAGAGAGGGCAAGGGCATCAAAGTAAGCGTACGCAAGTAAAACCTTAACCCACACTACATTATGTCTGCCGCAATCAGACTTCTGAAGCCTCTCTCATACTACGCTGAGAAGTACGGCTCACCTGAGTGGGCCTTCAACAAGCTTTTCCTGCTCATGGAAAAGCAGCACAACCGTGGCCAAGACGGCGCCGGCATCGGCTGTATTAAGCTGAACATGCCCTTGGGTGAGCCCTACATCTTCCGCGACCGCAAAGCAACAGCCAACGCTGTTACCTCCATCTTCTCAGACCAGCAGCGCACACTCAGTGAGCTGCGTGGCAAAGGGCTTATCAAAGGGCTTGACTCCACCACATACAAAAAGCACTTCAACTTCGGTGGTGAAGTATTGATGGGGCACCTGCTGTACGGCACCAGCGGTGTGCAGTACGACGAAGGCAATTGCCACCCGTACATGCGCCGCACCAACTGGACCACCCGCACCCTGATGTTGCAGGGCGACATGGGTATCACCAACTTGGAGGAACTGCACCAGAAGCTTATTTCCCGAGGCCAGCACCCCGTGTTCGGCACAGCTATCCAAACCCTCATGGAGGAGGTAGGTTACTACTTGGATGAAGCCCATACCGACATCTACCGCAGCCTGCGAGATAAGAATGTAGACGGGCAAGAGATACCGAACATCATCTCCTCAGAGCTAGACCTCTTCGACATCATCGCCAAAGCCTCCCGCGACTGGGATGGCGGCTATTGCCTTACGGGTGCCGTAGGCAACGGTGACTTCTTCTGTCTGCGCGACCCGCACGGCATACGCCACTGCCACTATATTCTCACAGACGAATATCTGGCCGTAGCCAGCGAGCGCGTGCCGTTGATGAGCGTCATGGAGGTAGACGAAGATGAAGTGAAAGAGTTGCCCGCCGGCAACATGATTGTGGTGAAGAGCGATGGACAAGTCAAAATCGCAGAGTATACCACCCCCGGCGAGTTCAAGCCCTGCTGCTTTGAAGACGTGTACACCTCCCGTGGCAATGACCCCGTCATCTACCGCGAGCGTAAAACATTAGGCGCCAACCTTACAGAGCAAGTAGTTGCCAGCTTGGACGGCAACTTCTCTAAGGCTGCCATCACCTTCATTCCCAACACGGCAGAAGTATCATACTATGGCTTGTTAGAGGGCTTGCGCGCCTACCGCCGCATCAAAGTGACGGAGGCTATGATTAAGGCCTATAAGGATGGCACCATGAGCGAAGAGCTTATCAACGAGCTCATTCTCCGTCGTTGGCCCCGTGCAGAAAAAATTGCCCACAAGGACATTAAACTGCGCACCTTCATCTCTGAGGAAAGCAGCCGCAAGCAACTTGCCGCCATGGTGTATGACCTCACCTACGGCGCTGTCAACGAAGATGAGGTACTCGTAGCGATAGACGACTCCATTGTACGCGGCACCACTCTCAAGATGAGTCTGTTGCGCTTGTTGGCACGCTCCAAGGCCCGCAAGATTGTGATTGCATCTTCCGCACCCCAGGTACGTTACCCCGACTGCTACGGCATCGACATGAGCGAGATGGGCAAGTTCATTGCCTTCCAAGCCGCCATCAGCCTGCTCAAAAAGCAAGGCATGTATACACGCATCATCGATGTGTACGAGGAATGCAAGCACCAGCTCACCCTGCCCCCGGAACAGCGCAGCAACCCCGTCAAAAAGATTTACGAGCCGTTTACGGCAGATGAGATTACGGCCGAGGTCTCCCGCATGGTTACACCGGATAACTGCCCCTGCATCATCCAGGTTGTCTACCAAAGCATGGAGGGCCTGCACGACGCCATCGAAGGCGCTTGTGGCGACTGGTACTTCAGCGGTGATTACCCCACCCCCGGTGGATATACCACAGTAAACAAAGCCTTTATCGACTGGTACGAGCGCCGAGACAAGCGCGAGTACAAGCTCTAATACCCCTATTATCAGCCCCGTCCGCCCGACGGGCGGGGCTTTTGCCCCCCGACTACCCCCCTATACAATTATGAACACCAAGAAAGACGCAGCAAGTTATGGCGAACTTAAAGATGAGGAGCTCATCGCCCTCACCCTTGAGGGCAAGACGCGCGCCTTTGACGAAATCACCCGCAGGCACAGTCGCAAGCTGCATGTCATGCTCTACCAAATGCTCGGCTCCGAGGCAGATGCCTACGATGTGGCTCAAGAAGCATTCTTGAAAGCATACCACTCCCTGCGTTATTTTAACGGCCAAAGTGCCTTTTACACATGGCTATACACCATTGCGGCCAACCACGCTCGCAACTTTATACGCAAACGCAAAAGAGAACGTACCGAGCGTATTGATGACGACGAAAACGGCAACCAACACGAAAAGAACGATGAATTGGCCGACGCATCACGAGAGGCAGACCCCGTACGCGGTGCGCATATTAAAGACCTGCGCCGCAAGCTTCGCAACGCCATCAGTCAGCTTTCCCCCAGCCACCAAGAGGTAGTCACCCTCTGCGATATTGCAGGGATGGCCTACCCCGATATTGCAAAAATGCTCAACATCTCCGAGGGCACTCTGCGCTCTCGCCTTCACTACGCTCACAAACAGCTCCAAGGCATACTTGCCGACGAGCGCTGATGCCACCACAATTTTATGAAACTCACGGACCCTAACACAGGCCTTACCGCCGCCCAAGTTGAAGAAAGCCGCAAGCTCCATGGCAGCAATATAATGACCCCACCGGCAAGAGCCCCATGGTGGGTACAGTTGCTGGAAAAATTTACAGACCCGCTCATTGTCATATTGTTGGTGGCAGCCGTTATTTCATTCATTCCCGTCATATTTGTAGAAGGGCATGGCGATAAATGGATAGAAAGTGCCGGCATTCTGGGTGCCGTACTACTGGCTACTATAGTAGGTTTTATCAACGAATATAAAGCCGGCAAAGAGTTCGACATCCTCAACCGCGTCAGCGATGTAGCCCCCGTGCGCGTCGTACGCGACGGCAAACATTGCCAAGTGCCCAAGAGTGAGCTCGTCGTAGGCGATATTGTGACCCTCGGCACGGGCGAGGAGATACCCGCAGATGGTCTGGTTGTTGAGTCCGTCGCACTCAAAATCAACCAAGCATCCCTCACCGGTGAGTCTGAGCCCGTACTTAAAACCCCCGAGGCTGCAGAAGAAGCTCTGCCCGGTGCCTACCCCACCAACCTTTTGCTGCGCAGTACACTGGTGTCCGAAGGCACGGGCGTATTCTGTGTTACCAAAGTAGGAGACAGTACAGAAATCGGCAAGGTGGCCAAAGCCGCCTCCGAGGACAATGGCGAGAAATCCCCCCTTACCCTCCAGCTCGATGGGCTCTGCCAAGGCATCAGTGTCATAGGGTTCAGCCTTGCACTTTTCCTGTTCTGCTCGCTCATTGTGAGAGATACCATACTGGGCAATTTTACCCTCAGCGAAGGGCAATGGTACTTCTTCTTCGGCTTACTTGCAGCCATGGCAGTAGCCATGCTGCGCGTGTGGTATCCCACCCTGCAAACATTGCTGGGCTACTTCAAGGTTAAGGTAGGCGCCCCCGGTCTTGTCACCAAAGGCGGCGTTACCCCGTGGCTGCTTTGCCTGCTGGGGGGAGGCATCATCTTCGCCCTGGTGGTCATACTCCTCAGTGCTTTAGGCTTCATTAGCTACGACCCCACCACTTGGATGACGGCAACCGCAGCAGAAAACATCTTGCAATACTTCATGATTGCCATCACGCTCATCGTGGTCTCCGTTCCGGAAGGTCTGCCCATGAGCGTAACCCTGAGTCTTGCCTACAGTATGCGCAAAATGGCTGCACAAAACAATCTTGTACGCAAAATGCACGCCTGCGAAACCATTGGTGCAGCCACAGTGGTTTGCTCCGACAAAACCGGCACACTTACCACCAACCGCATGACCGTGCGCGAGTGCCACTTCCCCTTGGTAAACGAGCAAAAGGAGCAAGCCCCCATTTTCCCCCTGCTGGCAGAGGGCATCTCACTTAACTCGACAGCAGATCTTGATGAAAAAGGAGAAGTACTGGGCAACGTAACAGAGGGAGCCATGCTCATGTTCCTTAACGACAACGGCTGCCAATACGGCAATATACGCAAAAACTCCCACGTGATTGGCCAGTTGCCTTTCACTACCATGAATAAGTTCATGGCCACCTGCGCTACCTCTACGGCGTTAAATGGCAAAGAGGTTATCTTTGTAAAGGGTGCGCCCGAGATTATCCTCTCCAAATGCACCACGGCCTATGGCGCAGAGCTGAATGAGGCTATGAGAGAGCAAGTGCTCGCCACCATTACCACCGCCCAGCGCAAGGCCATGCGCGTGCTCGGTCTTGCTTACCGAGAAGGGCATGCAGAATCGGCAGACGATATTAAAGCCGCCTGCACCGACCTCGTATGGATGGGCTGCTTCGTCATTCAAGACCCTGTGCGCAGCGATGTCCCTGCAGCCGTGGCCACCTGTCTGCACGCCGGCGTTGGCATCAAGATTGTAACCGGCGACAATAAGGAAACTGCCTGCCAAATCGGCAGAGAAATCGGGTTGCTCCCCGCAGAGGGCGAAATCCCCGCCAATGCCGTTCTTACAGGCGAAGAGTTCGGTGCCCTTACCGACGAGCAGCTGGCCGCTCAAGTCAATGATTTGAGAGTCCTCTCTCGCGCCAAACCAATGGACAAACTTCGCTTGGTGAACACGTTGCAAAGCAAGAACCATGTCGTTGCCGTAACCGGTGACGGCACCAACGATGCCCCTGCCCTCAACCACGCAGACGTAGGCCTTTCCATGGGCATTACCGGCACCTCCGTTGCCAAAGAAGCCTCCGACATCATCCTGCTGGATGACTCTTTCACCAGCATCACTCGCGCCATTAAATGGGGGCGCTCCCTCTATCGCAACATCCAGAAGTTCATAGTATTCCAACTCACGGTTAACGTAGCTGCCTGCGGTATTGCAGCCCTCGGGCCGTTCACGGGCTTCAATCTTCCGCTCACGGTAACGCAAATGTTGTGGGTCAATTTGATTATGGATACATTCGCCGCCCTTGCCTTGGCTACCGAGCCCCCCAGTGACGACGTCATGAACCAATCCCCTCGCAACAAATTGGCCTTCATCATCACCCCGGCCATGAGCAAATGGATTATTTGCTTCGGTGTTGCCTTCATTGCAGCCATTATTGCCTACGTGTATCAAATGCCGGCTAAGGGCATGCCCGGCCACGACCACGCCCTCACCATGCTTTTCACGGCATTTGTACTTCTGCAATTCTGGAACCTGTTTAATGCACGAGTCTACGGCACCAATAACACGTTCCTCAAAGGGTTGTTTGCCAACAAAGCATTCTTGCTCATCATGGGCGTCATTCTCATCGGGCAAATTCTGGCAGTCGAGTTCGGTGGCGAGGTATTCCGCACCGTCCATCTCAGCGCCACCGATTGGCTCATCCTGCTTGCTGTCACCAGCCCCGTCCTCATCGTCGGCGAAATCGTACGCGCTATCGGCAGAGCGAAAAATTAACCCATTCTCCACCGACACAGAAAACAATCCTCCATCCCCCGCTTGTGGTCCACATCCCCGCAAGCGGGGGTAATTATAACCCACCGAACTCAAAATGTCAGACATCCCTTTTTTTGCAGAAGGAGTTGCAGCAGGTTTTCCCTCCCCCTCCATGGGCGACCTACGCGGTACGCTCGATCTCAATTCTCTCTGCATTCGCCACCCGGCCGCCACCTACTATATACGAGCACGGGGCGAGAGCATGACCGGTGCCGGCATAGACGATGGGGACCTACTCGTCGTAGACCGTGCGGTCAACGCAGCCAGCGGCGATATCATCATCGCTTCTCTCGATGGTGAGTTCACCGTTAAGCGGCTTGAACTCAACGGCACGAGCGTACGGCTCCTCCCCGACAACCCCGCCTACGCCCCCATTCCCATCACCGCCGAATCAAACGCCGAGTTCTTCGGCGTAGTAACGTGGATTGTCAAACAAGCAAAAAAATAACCACACTCTAAGCTGTCGCCCTCCTTTTGACACGAACAAGCCATTTAGTGTCGTTCTACCATATCAGGAAGTTTCCTTACTCCCGGACATGGAGCTTTGATATAGAGTTCATTCAATGCTTTTTCTATAGGCCTTTCATCGGCTTTTGCGCGCGGCTTGTAGTATGTGCCGCTACGATGTAACCCCAGCAGCTCGCATTGTCTTTTGCGCGACATCTTGCTCTTCTCTTTATCCGGGAGCCGGCGTCTCAGGCCTAAAGACCCGGCTCCTTGGATTTTTTTGTGAGCCACTCCAGTTCCATTTCTCGTTTACATAACAGGCTCTTGAATAGTTCGTTTTGTTCTTCTAATGCCTTTTCTCGGCTTTTGGTTCGCTTGAAGATTTGTGACACCCCTCCAATGCTTGTTTTTTTCCATTGGCGCACCGGTTCTGAACTAATACTGTTCTCGGATGCTATTTGTTGGAGCGTCTTTTCCCCTTTAAGGGCTTCGAGCGATACTTTCTCTTTAAGGGCTGCACTGTAGCTGCCTCTCTTGTGGATTTTGGTCATATTGATGAGCGTGTTGTGTTTGGTGGTTATTCTACACTCATCCGTTTTTTTCGCAAGCTTAGCAGAATTAGCTCAGTGTCTTAAATTTGGGCGGCAGCATAGTCGCCACAGGTTCCCTGGGCTCCATTTTTTTATCTTTAACAGGGGCAGCGCTCGCGTTGCTCGCTTACGCGAGCCAGCACCCCGCTAAACTCCGATTTATCAACCGAAACGTTTAACAAAGCGAAATATCAAACATCAAAACTTGCTGCCCCGTTTCCCACCCGCTGCGCGGAGGAGATTGACACACTCGATATGGCCTTTCTCTGTCGCATAGTCCAGAGGAGTTTTGCCTTTGGAATCTTTTTCATTGACCCTGATGTTGGGGTGTGCCAGCAGTAGTTTAAGGACGGCCGCTTGGCCCATTTCTGCGGCAGATTTAAGGCCACCGTTAGGGTCTGCTCCTCTTTGAAGTAAAAACTGAACGATGTCACAATGGCCTAAGCCTGAAGCAACCTCCAGTGCTTCATCTTTTTCATTTGCACCGTACTCAAACATTAATTTTACGATATTTAAATGACCTCCCATAGCAGCCCCCATAAGCCCCATTTTCGGATTTGCTCCCTTATCAAGCATTAATTGTACGAGGTCCAAATGTCCGCCCATAGCGGCCCCAATAAGACCAGTCTTCGGTTTGACTCCTTTATCAAGCAATATCTGCACCAAATCCTTGTGTCCACCGGCGGCTGCGCCCATAAGCGCATCGTTTAATGCGCCTTCATCGAGAGCAATGCATCGCAAAACCAATTCAGTACGCCCGGCTAAAGCGGCCCCCAAGCCATACGGCTCCAAACTCTGTCCTGAAATTCTTTCCAGATAGTTTGTGTCGCCTCTGTACCCGGCGTAGAAAGCGCCTTTTTCGGAACCATCGGGCATGGTTTTTTCGTATATCATGAAAACCTTTTCAGCTGCGGTTTGTGTGGCTGCTTGATTTTCTGCATCATCTTTGCATGAGGTAATCACGCAGGGAACGGCCAGAAGAGAAAGAAAAAGGAGTGATGTTTTCATGGTGTTATAAAACATTAAACATTAAAAATCTGCAGCACGTTTGCCACCCGCCGCGCGGAGGAGAATTATGCTGGCTCCCATTCTTTGACAGTTGAACGAACCATTTAAGCCACCATCGCAGAGCGTGCGTTATTAGTAACATTTTAGGGTTCGATTGTCAATCCATTTTTTTAGCGATTTTGAAGCGTAAGCATCGCGTCCCGAGCGAAGCGGAAAAATCGCTAAAAAAAATCGCCGGATGGGGGGTGGAAACTCCTTGCCCTCTTCGATATTCGGCCGGTGTTTGATTTTTGAGTGTTTCATGCGGACGCTTGTTATTGTAATAATCAATCCATTTATCCTTAATGATTTGCAGTTCGGTTATGTTTGCGGGCTCGTGAATGAAAAAGAACTCATACTTGTAGGTGCGCCAAAGGCGCTCCATGACAATATTATTGCCATGTGTATTTGCGGGGGTTATGGGTTGCAATTTTTTAGACTGCATCCTTTGCAACCTTTTTTGCAACCCCACGTTATCATACGCTATTGACGCAATACAAGACAAAAAAACGCACTGTAAAGGGGTTATACCGTCTACAGTGCGTTATTTAAGGAAGAATTTTCAGGCGGGAGTGGGATTTGAACCCACGAATGTCGGTTTTGCAAACCGATGCCTTAGGCCACTTGGCTATCCCGCCGAAGCTTGCTTGCGAGGCTGAGTATACAGGAAGGCAGCGTGTTCGTCAAGCAAAAATTGAATTTTTCTTAAGTTTTTTTGATTTCAGGTAGAATAAACGCGAGGGAGGCGAGGGCCGAGCCCGGTAAAGATGGTCCACACAATGGTATCAGCCTTGTCAGCGACCTCGGTAACGGGGATATGGGGGCCGATGAGCTCTACCTCATCGCCCGGGGCAACAAAGGGCACATGGGTTACATCGGCCATAATCTGATCCATAGTAACCCGGCCGAGCAAGGGACAGCTGTGCCCGTTGAGGTAGACACGAGCCCCTTTACCAGAGGTAGCGCGCGGCCAGCCGTCTGCATAGCCGATACCGATGGTAGCCACGCGGGTGGGTTTGGCGGTGATAAAGGTTCGGCCATAGGCCACACCATGGTTTGCCGGCAACTCACGCACGAGCGATACGCGGGAGGAGAGACGCAACGTCGGCTTGAGCAGGCCATCGTATATAGAGGCCATGGGAGCAACGCCATACAACAAGAGCCCCGGGCGTGCCAAGTTGGCCACGGGTATTTCATAGCCCAGCTCCCCTGCACTGGCGGCAATATGGCGGTAGCGCAGTCGGAAGTGTTGTTGCAGCTGTTGCACGCAATCGGTGAAGAGCCCTATCTCGTTTTGGGTATAGGGCACGTCTTCATCGGCAGAGGGGAAGTGAGACATGACACCGTCTACCCTTAAGTTGGGCAAGGCAAGCAGAGGGTTGACGACATCGTTGAGCTGAGAGGGGAGAAAGCCTTCTCTACCCATGCCGGTATCTACCGCCATGTGAACAAGAAAAGTTTTATCATACAGGGCGGCAAGACTGTTGAAATGGAGGGCTTCCTCGAGGGTGGAGATGGTGGCACACCAGTTATTGAGGACAATTTCTTCTCGTTCTTCGGGGAAAGTGGGGCCGAGGATGAAGGGTTTGGTACGCACACCGGCGCGGCTGAGGCGGCGAGCCTCGCCTGCATTGGCAACCCCGAAAAAAGCGATACCGTCGGCATCCAATCGGCGGGCAACGGGCTCCAAGCCGTGGCCATAGGCACCGGCCTTGATAACGGGCATGAGCGCGGTATCCGGCAGGGCTTGGCGAGCAACATCCAAGTTGTGCGCAATGGCTTCGAGATTCACCTCTACCCAGGCTCTCGGCGGGCTTTCGTGTGTCATGCCGTTACTCTACCATTTACCGCTCGAAAAGTAAATCACAATTTACAAAGTAAGCACCCCAAAGTTTCGGGGTGCTTAAAGCCGGCGGCACACACGTGTATTACTTTGTTTTTTTCTTGAGAGGGACGGCGTGATAAGGCTCGGGCTTTTTGCCTTTGAACTTGGGGTTCATCGAGGCAATATGGTCGTTGCTGATAAAGAAGGTGAACGAACCACCGTTGGAGGAATCTTGGGCATCAAGGATATGGTCGAACACACAAACACCGGTATTGCCCGGGGTTTCGGGAGCCACAAACAAGCCAATGGCCATAGCCGGGCGTTTGAGTCCCGGGCGGTCTTTGATTTTGTAGGTAATGGTATTTTGACCGCGTTTAAGACCGCCGGAGATAATATCGGCCCTGCGCTCGTCGTCAAACTCGTGCACCGATACGCCGTTGATTGTCATCTCGATATTACGGCCGGGGCAATCAACGAATACTTTGCCGATGAGCTCGGGGGCGCGGCAGGCGAGGGGCACGGCCGGTATTGCGTCATATGGCATGAAGCCATCTTGCTCTTTGAGAATCTCTAAATCTTTCGCATACAAGCGTTTGCGAACATCGGGCAATTGTGAGAGGTCGAAGAAGCGGGTTTGGTCGAGTTTCCATTTTCCCTGCTCGAGGACCAGCTCAAGCACATAGGCATTTTCGCGAGGTTTGCCATCGCCCAGTTGCAACTTGCCCACATAGGTACATGACAAGGTGTTGCCGTTGCACCCCAGCAAGGCCCCTACGAACACGAAATTATCAAGATTGGGAGCCTCTTGCGTGTAGCGGAAGAAATCTCTCGGGAACTGACCGCGTTGAGATACAATGAGATTACGCACTTTCATCTGACGAGAGCGACACGTGCTGGCACGCCAGGCCTGCTCGTTGCCGCGAATCATGCTCAGGCGCCAAGTATTGTACACGGTTTCAGCCACCTCGCGTGCTTTTTCTTGATCGGGTACAATAATGTCGGCTTTTTGGGCAGGGCGACTTGCCTCTGCTGCCTTTTTCTGCTCGGCACGGCGCTTTATCTCAGCCTCAAGAGCAGCAGGAGAAGCAGCACTCGCAACGCTACCGCACATGGCCGCTAATACGGCAAATTGAAAAAAAATGGCTCTCATAACTGTTGATAACATACAACAGACTTGCTTTTTTGGCAAGAAAATAGCATACTATCCCCCGGTTATGACGTCATTTCAACGCAAAGCACGCACTGCCGCCGAGGCAAGATGCCGAAGGCTGCTGGATAAAGCACCCTGTGTGGTGTGGAAGCGCTTTACCGATGGCGTAGAACTGAAAGCCTATATCATTGCCCCTCCCGGGCATACACCGGACTCCTTTGCGCCGTCGGTCATGTTCTTTTTCGGGGGTATGTGGGCGTTAGAGTTTAACGAAGAGTTTGTCTCTTGGGCCATGCATTTGGCCAGCAGGGGGATTGTCTGCATATTGCCCGAATACCGCACCCACGCGCGTTTTGATGTAACGGCAGACGATATCATAACAGATGGGTTGGATGCCTGGCAATGGGTGCGCCACAATGCGGCGCATTTGGGCTTGGACCAAGAGCAGATATCGCTGGCAGGGTCGGATGCCGGGGCTCTGCTTGCCCTCAATGCAGCCATGCAGCCCATGGTAGAAAAGCGGAAATGGTGGAAACCCGGCAGCCGAGATATACCGCCCATCATGCCGGCAAGTGTGGCCATTTTTCGCGGGGTTATCGATATAGAAGCCCCCGAGGCGAAGACGCTCAACATAAAAGCCGAATCTCAAGCCCCCAACAGCATCAACCCCTGTGCCCTGCTGAGGCGCTATTTACCCCCGTTATTCTGCGCACACGGCATGGCTGACCCCTTGCTGGATTACGGCATGAGAGAGTGGTTTTGCGAGCAATGGAAATCTCTGGACAATGAGGCAGAGATAGTGCTGAGCCCCACCGGCGACCACACACTGACCCATTTTGATGTAAACCCGGCCGCTTTTGAACAGATACTGTTGGCGTGGGAGACGTTTATGGCAGAGCAAGGCATTTGGCCCGAGAGCGTTATAGAGGACCGTGCCTTGATGTGGTAAGAAGAGCGTTTAGTTTTTCAAGGCTCGAGAATCGCTGCGCTTACGCAACAATTTGAGCAAGTCTTGGTCTTGTTGAGAAATGGGGCGAACATACTGTGTACGGTCTTCTTTGCCGATGTTGAGAATCACCAGATCGGGGTGAAAGTTAAGGGTGAAATAATCACCATACAGCACCGTTCGGGGGGCATAGGTAGCGAGGCTGATTTGCCCCTGCTCCGTAAACTCTCTCAAGTATGTGCGCATGTGCTCTTTTTCGCTTTCGCGCAACGCCACTTTCTTGCCGGGCACGGCATCTGCCGGAGCCGGTTTCGCAGGCATTAAACGGTAAGTTGCTAAGGTACAGTTCTCGCCGGGCAAAGACTCCCATGCAGGCATACGCTGTTGCACACAACAACAAAGGCCCAAAACTGCGAGAACCGTTAAATACCTCATCTTCATGCGGGTATTGTACCATTATTCGAATCAAATGTAAATCCGTAACTGTCATAATGGTGTTAAAACGCACACGAGGCGCACGTATCTTTCGAGCAAGAGAAACATCAACACTGCAGCAACGACAGGCGCGAATGAGAATTATTCTAAAAAAGTATGACAACGGGAAAGTATACACTTGCGTTGGCGGAGGGAATGAGCTACAATAACAGCGGAGCGAAAAAAAGATTTCGCGACAAGTATTCAACAAACCAAGCCACACAAAGATGATAAAGGTAGCTATCGTAGGATACGGGAATATCGGTAAGTACTCAGTGGATGCACTGCGAGCCGCGCCGGATATGGAATTAGTAGGCATAGTACGCCGCGCCGGCAGTGCCCCCGTGCACGGCATCAAAACCGTGACCAACATAGAGGAGCTGGGAGAAGTAGATGTAGCATTGCTCTGCACGCCGACCCGCAGTGTAGAAGAAACCGCCCTGCCCTTGTTGGCCAAAGGGATTAACACGGTAGACAGCTACGACATACACGGTGGCATCGTAGATTTACGACGTTCGCTCGGCAAGCAAGCACAAGCCAACAATGCCGTAGCCGTAATATCTGCCGGGTGGGACCCCGGCTCGGACTCCGTCATGCGTACCATGATGCTGGCCATGGCCCCCAAGGGTATCACCTACACGAACTTCGGCCCCGGTATGAGCATGGGGCACAGCGTGGTGGCACGTTCTAAGGCTGGGGTGAAAGATGCACTTTCTCTCACTATCCCGACAGGCTCGGGGGTACACCGCCGCATGGTATATGTGCAGTTGGAGGACGGTGCCGACTTTGCCACGGTAGAGGCAGCCATCAAAGCCGACGACTATTTCTGCCACGACGAAACGCACGTAACGCAAGTGGACGACATCGACACGCTCAAAGACATGGGGCACGGTGTTTACATGGAGCGCAAGGGTGTATCGGGCAATACTCAAAACCAAATCTTCAAGTTCGAGATGCGTATTAACAACCCTGCCCTGACAGCACAGGTGATGGTATGCGCTGCACGCGCCAGCATGAGATTGGCAGCCGGGTGCTACACCCTGCCGGAGATTCCGCCCATGGATTTTTGCCCCGGAGACCGAGAGACTCTCATTGCCCGCTTGGTATAAGCGCGTTTATAGCAAGCGCAAAAGTAATTTTCAGGTCGCTGTTCCTAAAGAGCAGCGGCCTTTCGTATGTAAAGAGCAGTCAGGACTCTGCCGGGACAAGCTCTACCACCGGCATCACCGACTTTTCGTCCTCCCAAGGGGCGTAAACTCCGGTTTGAATCAGCGCTTCCTGAGCAAACAAATAAGGGGTGAGCAGCACGTATATGGGGGCATTTATCGTTACCGTTAGCGGGACATCGACTACCTCTGCTGCCCAGGCTAGTGGCTGAGTACACACATGCAACCACGAGTAACGCTCTCGCACCGGTATGCCGGCTTGGGTGTAATACTCATCCGCCGCACCATATGCCGGTTTTGAGTTATCGGGATATTGCGGCAAAAGTTTGGGGCGTGGGGTACAACGTTTGGCGCGGGTGTAATCAAACTCGGAGCTCGAAATATATGTACGGTCGCCGGAATCTTCAGGGACTTTTTTCTGTAGCAAGTGTTCGACAGACCATGAAGAGAGACGAATCAAAAAGGTTTCTTTGGGTGCAGTTTTGTCATGTTGACTCCATAAATGGAATCCGCCGCAACTCCCCTGATACGGATCCCACGAGTAGCAGCTATGTGCCTTAACATGCTGCCAAGTACCCTGCACCTCAACATAATAGGCATCATCCAGCTCATAAATCACCAAATCTTTAGGATGAGCACGGTTTGGCTCAATCACGACGACTTCGCGCCCGATTGAGTCGACGATGCCACCGAGATTCGGCACAACACAGCCGGTCAGCAGGGTTACCGCTGCAAGCATCTGCAATAAAGAACATTTTAGCATGGTTCAAGGTTAACAAATCACTATTGCTCGGTCAATAACATAATTCCGAAACCGAAAACGGCCTCATTGGACAGCGCCTGCTGCTGCAATATAACGGCAAATTGCCGTGAGAACGCCAAACACCTTTGCACGCAGCGCATCCATAGATGCGGCATCAAACCACTTACAGTCGCGGTACGGTTTCTCTACCAAAT
The DNA here is from genome assembly GCA_015062055.1 of Akkermansiaceae bacterium. Lineage (GTDB taxonomy): Bacteria > Verrucomicrobiota > Verrucomicrobiia > Verrucomicrobiales > Akkermansiaceae > Akkermansia. The sequence continues at coordinate 2,753 of SUVK01000045.1, read as the reverse complement.
AATATCGGGCGCCCTCCTCGCGGAAATTGAATTCTTTAAGGTGCGAACTCAAGGCGCGATGATGGTCTCGGCCGCGGGGGCGAGCCACCAACGAGAAATGCACACCATCGCAAGACAAGCCAAAGTCGCACGCACACGAAATAGCATCAAACTCAAACACTAAACAGCCATCGGGGAAGCTTTTACGATAATACCAGCATCGGATTTGAGAGCGTAAAACCTCATCAGCTTCAACAGCCTGCACGTACAACTCATAAACCTGTTGTGCTTTGCAGCGAAATTTATACTCCAGATTATTAACAGCACTTGCCATTTGTCTGAACTGTGCGTAGTTCTCCAATAAGAAACGTTCTTTTTCGTTAAGGTCTGAGTTCATGTTCAATTGTTCTGTATGTTCGATAACGGACATCAATTGCGGCAAATGCCGTAGATTATGGCTATTAAGGCATAACCCCAATTGAGAGCGCACCTGCTGCCACAGCCGGTTATAGGTAACGGAAATCCAATGCGGATTGCCCGTCTGCATATCCTTAACGGAAAGCACTATACAATATACAGGTTCTCCGAAATCCGCAAGAAGGGTGTTGCGGTAATCCTCCAAATCGTTATACAGCCCGGCATCTATCTTGTGCTCTATACCAATGGTGGCATCATCGGTCCGGATGACGAGATCCAGCCGCCCATGCCCCGTGGCATATTCTCGCAAAACATCTGCTTGGGTGGTTTGATTCTTCTGCGGAGCAACCAGATGCAAAAATGCGTTGGCCAAAAGGCAACCGAAACCATGCGGGTTGGTACTTTGGGCAAAATAAGCCAAAATGTTGCTCAGCATATTTTCATCCCTGCCGCGATGCACGATATCAAGAAATGAGGGCGGGCGAAGAGACGGCTCCGGTATTTGCAAATACCTTAAAAAGAGGTTGAGAAGCTCTTGTTGTGTAAGCTCGGGCGGCATGGTCGATATAATGAACGGAGGTGAATATTACTGCCGCTTCCGCGATAATGGCGAAAGCGGCAGTGAAGTATGTTGCTTGCTGCTTCAAGCAGCGAGAGCTTTAGTTGAACTTAGCCAGCATAGCCTGACGCTGAGCCTCGAGCTCGGCGGGAAGCTTGTCGCCAACCATGTTGAACAGCTCGGTCTGAGACTCAAGCTCAGCCTTCCACTCAGACTCGGAGAGAGCCATGTTGGTGTTGAAGGCAGCCTCGTCGTAGCCCTTGAGGCCCTCGGTGTCGAGTTCTTCGAAGGTGGGGGAGATACCCAGAGCGGTCTCCACACCTTCAACCTCGCCACGGCAGCGACGGAGTACCCAGTCAAGAACGCGCATGTTGTCGCCGAAGCCGGGCCAGACGAAGTTGCCCTCGGCATCCTTGCGGAACCAGTTCACGTTGAAGATCTTGGGAAGCTTGCAAGCGCAGGTCTTGGTACCCATATCGAGCCAGTGCTGCCAGTAGTCGCCTACATTGTAGCCGATGAAGGGCTTCATGGCCATCGGGTCGCGGCGTACCTGACCAATCTGGCCGAAGGCAGCAGCGGTCATCTCGGAGCCCATGGTGGCACCTACGTATACGCCATGGTTCCAATCCTTAGACTGGAATACGAGCGGCATGGTGGTGGCACGACGACCGCCGAAGAGGAATGCGCTGATGGAAACACCCTCGGGGTTGTAGTACTCGGGGTCGAGCGTGGGGCACTGAGAAGCCGGAGCGGTGAAGCGGCTGTTGGGGTGAGCGCACTTGCGGCCGCAATCGGGGGTCCAGTCGTTACCCTGCCAGTCGATGGCGTGAGCCGGGGCCTCGCCGTCCATACCTTCCCACCATACATCGCCGTCGTCGGTCAGACCAACGTTGGTGAAGATGATGTTCTCTTTGATGGTGTCCATGGCGATGGGGTTGGACTTGTAGGAGGTGCCGGGAGCCACACCGAAGTAACCGTTCTCGGGGTTGATGGCGTGGAAGGTGCCGTCCTCGTGGGGCCAAATCCAAGCGATGTCGTCACCGATGATGCTGGTCTTCCAGCCCTTGGCAGCAAGTGCGGGCGGGGGAACCACCATAGCCAGGTTGGTCTTACCACAGGCAGAGGGGAATGCGCCGGTCACGTAGGACTTGCGGCCCTCGGGGTCGGTGATGCCGAGGATGAGCATGTGCTCAGCCATCCAGCCGTTCTTGCGGGCAATGCCGGTAGCGATACGCAGAGCAAGGCACTTCTTGCCGAGCAGAGCGTTACCACCGTAACCGGAACCGTAGGAGATAATCTCGCCGGTCTCGGGGAAGTGGCAGATGTACTTCTCTTCGTTGTTGCAGGGCCAAGTTACGTCTTCCTGACCGGGCTCGAGGGGAGCACCCACGGTGTGGAGGCAGGGAACAAAGTCACCATAGCCGTCGCGCTTGGGGTTGCCACCGCCGTTCACCTCGTCCTCAAGGCGCTTGAGAACTTTCTCGCCCATGATGGTCATGATGCGCATGTTGGTGACAACGTAAGCGGAGTCAGTAATTTCGATGCCGATTTTGGCAAGGGGGGAGTCAAGCGGACCCATGCAGAAAGGGATCACGTACATGGTACGGCCCTTCATGGAGCCATCAAGGAAGGGGTTGAGGATGGCGCGCATCTCTTCCGGGGACTTCCAGTTGTTGGTGGGACCGGCGTCCTCCTGCTTCTCGGAGCAGATGAACGTGCGTTCCTCTACGCGGGCCACGTCAGAAGGAGTAGAACGAGCCAAGAAGCAGCCGGGGCGCTTCTCGGGGTTAAGGCGAAT
>SUVK01000044.1 GCA_015062055.1 Akkermansiaceae bacterium | reverse complement strand
TGGCAGCCTCCCTTTTTTATTTCGCGTTGCTGCATAAAAAAGTTGGCTTGGCAAACCCAAAGGCTTGCCAAGCCGAAGTTTTTTCTCCGAAAAAACGGAGGCTGGAGCATAGGGAACTCGAATCCCTGACCTGTTGCGTGCGATGCAACCGCTCTACCAACTGAGCTAATGCCCCGAGTGGTGGGTTATGCGGGGTTGATTATACTCTTGTGGGGGAGGGGATGCAAGCATAATGTGCGGAAAAATGATTTTTTTGGGAGAAATGAAGAGAGTTGATTTATGTGACAGTTCAGTGAAACGAAGAAGGATGGTTGGAGAATTAAGAAATATGGCCGGATGCGGTAATTTGCTTGCAAGGTGTGCGTTAATGAGTATAATTGTTGCATGAAATCCGAGGAGAAAGTGTATCCTACCCAGTTGCAGAGGCGTGTTATGTGGTCTGCGCTGACGCTGTTGAGTTTGTCGTTTATCGTGGTGTTGGCGTGTGCGAGTGCGTATGGGGTGGTGAAGTTGTTTGTAGCCTTGGAGGCGGTGCTGTTGCCTGTATTGATAGCGGGTATTTTGGCGTATTTGCTTAACCCTGTGGTGAAGTGGTTGCAGCGCTATGTGGGGAAGCGCATATGGGCTGTGTTGATTGTGATGATGGCGGCGTTTGGGGTGATAACGGGGTTGTTTTTCTGTATTGTGCCGCCGTTGGTTACGCAGTCCGGCGAGTTGTATGAAAACCGAGAGCGTATTGCGACGGATTTGGTTGGCTCTGCCAAGAAGCTTTTGCGCGAGGATCGCTATGTGCAGCAAACTGTGGATATGCTTTATAATCAGGCAGTGGGGGCGGGTGCTACCCCTACGAATGCTAGCGAGACGGTGGAGGTGGCCAGTAGTGTAGCGCAGGTGTCAAATGAGGTTTTGCCGACTCGGGATGGAGCCGCTGCACCGGAGTTGCAAACGTCTGAGTATGAGTCGAAGTTGGCGGTGGTAATGAATCACCACTCGGGGTATCTTATCAATAAGAGTGTAGAGTGGCTGTCTGCGGGCGGGCGTTTTTTGTATGCGATGGTGTATGTGGTTATCGGCATTATTGTGGTGCCTATATTTTTGTTTTATTTCATGCTGGAGAGCGACCCGATTGCGCAGCACTGGGATAAGATATTGCCGTTGCGTAATTCTCGCCTCAAGGATGAGATTGTAGGCACGTTGAGTGAGATTAACCAGAATGTGGTTGCCTTTGTGCGTGGGCAGATGCTGGTGAGTCTGATTGATGCATTCTTGCTGGGGATTGCGCTTTGGTGCCTGGGGTTGCCGTATGCTCTCACTATTGCGGCAGCTGTTGCAATTTTGGGTATTATCCCCTACATTGGTATGATCTCTACCTGTATACCGGCTATGCTTGTAGCATGGTTTACTTGGCACGATTTCAGTATGGTGTTTGCTGTTGTGCTTATTTTCTTGTCTATCAGCCAGTTCGACGGCTGGTTCCTGCAACCCAAAATTGTGGGCAAGAATATGAAGATGCACGATATGACGGTGATGTTCTCGGTGCTGTTCTGGAGCTTGGTGTTTGGCGGTGTGCTGGGGGCTCTCATTGCTGTGCCGCTTACGGCTGCCATTAAGGTTGTGTTTCGGCGTTATGTGTGGACGTCGTTCCAAAAAGATGTGGTTGCCGAGCCGGAGGAAAAAGAGGAAAAATCTGCCTGAAAGGTGCTGTTTTTCGCGTTTTTGTGGTAATTTTGTGTGTTTGAACTCACTTTTTTAGGAATAATTGATTTTTTTTCAAGGAAAGTTACTTTTTTTTCTTGATTTCTAAGAAAAATTAAGTATTCTAAGAGACGTAGAGAGCCTCATGGTGAGGTGATCAAAAAAATCAAACCAATCTGTATCAGTAATGAAGACCATCGCTATTCTTACCCTTACGGCTGCTGCTCTCGTATCTTGCCAGCAGCAGCGAGTAGAGACCACTCCTCCCGCTGACACTCCTCCTCCCATAGTGACTGTGAAGTAATCAGCAGATTACGAGTGAATCATGGCGCACCCTGCAATTCGGCAAGGTGCGCTGTTTTGTGTATAGAGATAAGGTGGTAAGCCCCGTTGTTAAAAGTTGAAGTCGTCATCGTTGGCCGAGAGCATATCGGCCGAGATGTAGGGGATGGTGAGGGTGGGTACGTGTGCGAACTCTGCGGGCAGGTTGTCTTCCGTAATGAGTGTGTAGGCGGGCAGGGTGCAAGAGAAAGGGGCGTTGGCGTATAAGTTTGCCGAGGGTGCTACCACGAATGTGTGGGTGGCATATTGCGTGGCTAGCTCTGCCCAGCGGGCCGGCACGGGGTTATGGTAAGAGGCGCTGGTGGGGGTGAGGGCTGCGGGTTGTAAGATGGCGATTTGAGGCGGTGTGCCCTGCAGGGTTTGCTCTGCAATGATGCCGTGGCAAAGGCGGGAGTCTTTATCGAGCATGCCGCCGGTGCCTATAATGCTGTGGGGCAAGGAGGCGGGGGCAAGGTGCAAGGCCTGCTGGGGTGAGGGGGTGATGAAGGTGCAGGGCTTGTCGGCCAACACGGTGGCCAGCACTCGGGTAAAGCGGCAGGCTTCTGCATAGATGATGCTGCCGCGGGAGATATGCGGGGCTAATAAGCGTGCCATGGCAACATCTGCCCGCATGTGGGCTTGTGGGGCAGTGGCGGCGGGTACGGTGTATTCTGCGCCGCCGTGTACGCGTTTGAGCAGGCCCTTGGTTTGCAGGGCAACTAGGTCGGTGCGGATGGTTTCGTCCGTAACCCCCAGTTCTCGCGCCAGCGCGGCAGAGCGAATGCGCCCGCGTTGTTCCAGCAGGCGGAGGATGTATTGGCGCCGCTCGTGTGCCATGTACATGGGGGGGCAAAAAGAGGGGTTAGGGGTGCAGGGTCGAGAGCAGGTGCTCTGTATTGTTGAGCAGGGCTGTGCCTGCGCGACTGAGGGGGGCACTGCATATGGGCGGCAAGCTGTGCGCCATGGTGTCGAGTAGGCGCATGCGGCGTATGATGACTTGCAGGCGTTTGGCCATCAGGTCTGCCGCATCGCGGTCTTCTGCCAGCAGTAGGGTGGCCAGCAAGTGGGCTACGATGCCCGAGTAGGTGTTGACGTAGGCGATGGCTTCTTTGGAGACGCGTATTTTCTCTGCCCCGTTGATGACGAGGTTTTGCACCAGGGCGGTCATTTGCGAGGCCTCGCGGAAGAGGGCGTGGTGCATGGCGCGGTACACGGCTTCGGCCTCTTCTTTGGGCAGAAAATCCGTCACCTCCCAATCGCGGCTCATTACCTCGTCGTCGGGGGGCATGTGGGCTTCGTCTTCTGCTGCCATGCGGTTGAGAAAGTCGGTGCGCTCCATCACATAGGCGGCGGAGAGGTAGCCGCCGGGCTCGGGGCCGTATTTGGCATGTATGGAGGGGTAAATGGCCATGTAGGCCTCGGCGCGGTTGAGGATGTGGTCCCAACGGCAGGGGGGCATGTCTTCTTGCAGCAGGCTTACAGAGGGGCCTTTGTATTGCTCGACATTGGCACGAATATGGGCGCGCAGGGCCTCCATGTTCATGAGTTGTTGCACGTTGTCCTCCTCCCAACTTTGTTCCCATTGCGGCAGCGAGATGTCGTAGGGGATGCCCGAGAACTCGAGCAGGATGCGGTTTTCAACATCGGCAAAGAACTCGATGTAGAGGATGTTGCTGATGGCGCCTCGGTTATCGTTGTCGGGCACGCGGCGTGAAAAAGTAATATCGCCGGCGTGGAAGTGGTGGGGGCTGTGGCGCAGGCCATGCACAAACTCGGGCAGGTCGGTAGATACGGTAGCTGCCGGGTTGCGGAACTCGACCCGACACCCGGCAATGTCTCTCAGACAATTGCCGTTGAGGCGCACGTGCAGGGGCTCTTGCCCGTCTGTAAACCACAGGCGCAGGCTGATGAGCCCGGGCTCTGTGTTGTCGATGATGCCACGTGTTACCAAAGGTGTGAGTAAAGCCAGCATAGATAAGATGTTAAGAGAGGGAGGGTGCGGGGAGTTTTGCCGCCAGGGCTGCTACGGCCTCGGGCGCGTTCATGAGCTCTACCACGGCATCCCAGCGGCCTTGCATGAGGGCTTCGCGGGGTTCTGCGGGCATGGTGACGGGCAAGGTGGCCAAGGGACAGCTCAAGGTCATGGTGGCAAGGTCGAGGGTCCATACCGTTTGCGGGGCCTCTTGAGTAATGCGCAGGGCCGTTTGCAGGTTGGCATGGGTTGCACAAACGCAGGGCATGCCGATGCCGCTGCTGTTGCCGAAGAAGATTTCTGCAAAAGACTCTGCAACTACGGCTTGAATACCACTGCGTTTGATGGCTTGCGGGGCGTGTTCTCGGGAGGAGCCGCAGCCGAAGTTTTCGCCACCCAGAATGATGGTGGCGCCGGCATGCTGCGGGGCGTCGATGGGGTGCCCTTTGGAGGCGCCGTCGGCGTCGAATCGCTCGTCATAAAACATGGTGCCGGCCAGCTCGTCGAAGGTAACGCACTTGAGGAATCGTGCGGGGATGATGCGGTCGGTATCCATATCGGCACCCGGTACGGGTACTGCTTTGCCGCTGATGCTGATGATTTTGTTGAGAGGCATAAGATTTACAATTTACAATTTACAACTTTCGAAGTATCGGTTATTGCCGGTGAGTCAGGCGTTAATGGCGAATACTTCTCGGGGGTCGGCCACGGTGCCTGTAACGGCTGCTGCGGCGGCCATGAGGGGGCTCATCAGCAGGGTACGCCCGGTGGGGCTACCTTGGCGGCCTTTGAAGTTTCGGTTGCTGGTACTGGCGCATATTTGGTCGCCTTGCAGTTTATCGGGGTTCATGGCCAGGCACATCGAGCAGCCTGCCAGGCGCCATTCAAACCCGGCGGCGCGGAAGATGTCGGCAATGCCCTCTGCCTCGCATTGCTGGGCGGTCATTTGAGAGCCGGGCACGGCCAGAGCTTTCACCCCGGCAGCCACCTTGCGGCCTTTGAGGTAGGGGGCAATGGCGCGGAAGTCGCTGATGCGGCCATTGGTGCAAGAGCCAATGAATACTACATTGATGGGCAAGCCTTTGATGGGGTGCCCGGCTTGCAGTTTCATGTACTCGAGTGCCGTGGTGCGGGCTTTGCGGGTTTCGGCATCGGGGGCATCATCGGGGGCGGGTACACAGCCGCCTACGCCTATGCTCATATCGGGCGAGATACCCCAAGTAACGGTAGGCTCGATGTTTTCTGCGTCAAAGATAACAACATCATCATATTCGGCATCTGTATCGCTTGCAAAGCTTTGCCAGCGTGTTACGGCGGCATCCCAAGCTGCGCCTTTGGGGGCGTAGGGGCGGTCTTTGAGGTAGGCGAAGGTCTTGGCATCGGGGTTGACGTAGCCGCAGCGTGCGGCGCCTTCTATGGCCATGTTGCAAAGGGTGAAGCGGCCGTCCATATCCATGGCTTCAATGGCCGAGCCACCGAACTCGTAGGCGTAACCCAAGCCGCCATCGGCACCGAGTTTGCCGATGATGTAGAGGGCTACATCTTTAGCGGTAACACCGGGGCGCAGGGTGCCTTCCACACGCACATTGCGCACCTTGAGCGGCAACATAGCAAGGGTTTGCGTGGCCAGAACATCACGCACTTGTGTGGTGCCTATGCCCATGGCAATGGAGCCGACAGCCCCGTGTGTTGCCGTGTGGGAGTCGCCGCAAACAATGGTCATACCGGGTTGGGTGATGCCCAGCTCGGGGCCGATGGAGTGCACAATGCCTTGGTTGCCGGTGGGCAGGTCGAACATGCGAATGCCGGCGGCTGCCGTGTTTTCTCGCAGGGCGGTAAGCATGGTTTGCGCGCGGTTGTCTGCCAGCGGTTCACACTGGTTGTCGGTGGGTATAATGTGGTCTACCGTTGCAAAGGTGCGCTCGGGGTGCAGAACAGGTAGGTTTAGCTCTCTCAGCATGGCAAAGGCCTGAGGCGAGGTTACCTCGTGCACGAAATGTGTCGCGATAAAGAGCTGCGTGCGCCCATCCGGCAAGGTGCCTACCGTGTGCGCATCCCATATTTTTTTGTATAATGTTCTACCCATGATTAGTGGCTCCCATAGTAGCACGGCCGCACGTATGAGTCAAGGTAACGACCCCTCTCATGACACGTCATGACACGCCTTTTGCTGCTTCTTGCACAGAAAAACGCGCTGTTTTCACTCTCGTTGAGCTGAGAGCCCGGGAGGGGGAACCTTTGTTACATAAACTCGATTACCCCCATGAGGTAGGGTGGTTCGGGGGCGGTAAGGGGGCAGAGCATCCAGATGAAGGGGCGGTCAAAATCTATCGGTGAGTCGACCGTTGTCACCTCGGTCGGGGCCACGGCCGAGGCCGGGGATTCTACAAACGAAACACGGCTGTGCTGTATAAAACCGCTCAAGGGGAAAGGGGCTGTTGCGCTAAGCCCGGGGAAGGGCGCGGCGTTGGGCTCCGTGATAGCCCCCAACCCCAAGTCTTGCAGTACGGGGATAAGGCGCATGTCCAATCGGGTTTCCATATTGTAGATGCGGGGGAGGTTGATGGTGGCCGGTTTCTCTTCTGCTGTGGCCAAGGCGGTGCGTATGCTGTTGTAATCTGTGGTGGTCAGCGCAGCCGCCAAGGGGCGGGCGCCGGGGGTGCCGTTTGTTTGTGGTTGTATGAGAATAAGGGCGCAAGAATCGTGCCCGGCTGCGTCGCCCTGCGGGGTGTTGCGCATAAACATGGCTACGGCTTTCCAGCGCCCCTGCGGGTCGTCGGCTATGCGAAATCTGCCGTTGGCCTGCATGAAGGGTACCTCGGAGCGGGAGCCATCGGCATTGCGGAACTTATTTGGCTTTGTTTGCTCGGCCCGGATGGGGTAGTACCAGTCGGGTTTGAAGTCGATAACCGTTGCCGCCAGTATGCAGGTGGTATGCGGGGCCGTTGTGCTGCTGAACATGTGGCTGACGCTCCTGTTTGAAACGCCGTAAATAGTGTTATTTACCGTTTGCAAGGCCGAAACGATATCCTCAGAAAATGGGGCGGGGTATACAATGCTGTTTTCCGCTGATTGGGGGATGGTATCTTTGGCGTTGGTAAATAAGCAGGCGGCCTCCGTTATCTCGGCGCTGCTTTGTGTTTTTCTCTCGCAGATTTGAAGCGGGGTAAACAGGGCTGTCGTCTCGGGAAAGGCCTTGCTTTTCAGCGCCGTCAAGCATTGCGAGGCCGTGTCGGGCATGATGGTAAGATTACCTTCGGGTACTTTGCTCAGGTAGTATTGAAAAAGATGCACGCTGAATGCATCTGTCTGCACCTGTTGCCCATCTTGTGGTTTATTGATACGCAGGGCTGTGGGGGGCTGCTCTGTCGCCGTCAACCAGTCTTTGATGGAGGGAAAACAAATGCCAAGTACAAAAGAAAATAATACGCCAAGAGACCCTAACTTGATGTAGGGTGGAATTTTGCGGATTTGTTCTGAGAGGTTCATTCAGCTGTAGAGGGAGAGTTTTTCATCCAGTTTCGGGCAGGGGGTTACGCGGTAGCGCTCGCCCAGCTCGATGGCGGCGCGGTTGCCCAGCGAGTTGCGGAAGGTGATATGCACGGGGGTTTTGCCTCCATGCTCTAAGAGTATCTTCTTGATAATCTCCAAATCTTCGGCATTGTGGCGCGCCGTGTTGAGTACTATCTCGTAAAAGGCGGGGGCTTTGCCCTTGCGCTTGCGCGAGGTGCCCGCGTCTATCAGCTCTAAACCGCGGGCCGATACTTTTTTGCCACCGGTCTTCTCGTCCTCCGATATCCCGGCCCGGAACCGTATGAAACTGCCCTCTTGCAACAGCCGTTCTACGGCCAGAGCCTTGGTAAAGTTATCGCCCCATACGAGGGCCTCGGTGCTGCCGGTAAAGTCTTCTACTGTGATGATGGCAAACTTTTGTCCGCTTTTGGAGACCTTGATGGCAACGGTGCGCAGCATGCCGGCCATGTCGTGCTGGCCGCGTATTTCGTCGGCGGTGAGGTCGGGCAGGGTGCCGATGGCGGTGTACTTGGGCGTGTCGATGATGCCACGCATGCTATCCAGCGGGTTGCCGGTAAAGTAGGCTCCGGTTAAGAACTTTTCCTCGTCCAGTCGCTTATCTTTGGGCCATTCTTGTATGATAATGCGCTCTTCGGGGGCAGAGGTTGTCTCTTGCATATCGAAGAGGCTCATTTGGCCTGCCGCATTGTCTTTGTGTACGCTGGCTGCCCCGCTGAGGCATTGCTCGATGCTCTCGAAAAGCTGTGCGCGGCACACGTGCAGGCAGTCGAAGGCGCCACACTGTACCAGCACTTCTAACTGGTTGCGGCGTACGCTTTGCGGGGGGATGCGGTAGCAGAAGTCCTCCAGACTCTTGTAGGGTCCGTTTTTGATGCGTTCTTCAACAATCACGCTCACGGTTTCAGAGCTCATGCTCTTGACGGAGGCCAAGCCGAAACGCACCGCTAAGTGGCCATTGGGCATGGTCTCGGGCTGGAACTTGACGGCAGAGTGGTTGACACAGGGCCCCAGTACCTCGATTCCCATGCGGATGGCTTCTTGAATGAAGACGCCGATTTTTTCGTTGGTGGATTCGTTGGACATGAGCCCGCAAAGGAACTCTACCGGGTAGTGTGCCTTAAGGTAGGCGGTCCAATATGAGATATGCCCGTAGCAGGCAGAGTGCGATTTGTTGAAACCGTAACCTGCAAACTTCTGAATCTTGTCGAAAATGGCGTTAGCGGTTTTTTCGTCGATTTGGTTGACATCCCAGCAGCCTTTTACGAAGCGTCGGCGTTGCTCGGCCATTTCTTGCATGTCTTTGTGGCCCATGGCGCGGCGCAGCAAGTCTGCACCACCCAAGGTGTAGCCTGCCAGTAGTTTTGCAGCGGCTTGCACTTGCTCTTGGTAAATCATCACGCCGTAGGTCAGGCCCGATACGGTTTCGAGCAACGGGTGCTCGTATTCCGCTTGTTTCCAACCCTTTTTCACGGCTATCATGTCGTCCATGAACTGCATGGCGCCGGGGCGGTACAGGGCCAGTAGCGCGATGATGTCTTCGATGTTATCTATGCCATAGCGCCGGCAGGTGTCGACCATGCCACCCGATTCGAGCTGGAACACGCCCATGGTGTCGCCGCGGTTGAGCAGGGCAAAAGTCTCGGCATCTCGTATGTCGACAGCGTCGTAGCAGAAGTTTGGCTCTCGCCAGCGCACGTAGCGCTCGGCATCTTTCATGACGGTAAGGGTCTTGAGCCCCAAGAAGTCCATCTTGAGCAAGCCGGCGTTGTAAATGGCGCTCATATCGCACTGGGCTACAACTTCGCCGTGCGGGTTGCTGAGGTCGTCTCGGGTGAGGGCTACGTATTCATCCAACGGGCGGTCGCCGATTACGACACCTGCAGCGTGCATGCCTACGTTGCGCACGGTGCCTTCCAGCTTTTTGGCGTACTCCCATACCTCGGCATAGGTGCTGTCTTGCAGCAGGTTGCGCAGGTCTTCGCTGGCATCGTAGCTCTTGGCTAGGGTTACACCGGGGCCGCTTTCTATGAGCTTGGCAATACGGTCGCTGTCGGCATAGCTCATGTCAAGCACGCGGGCTACGTCTTTGATGACCGATTTTGCACCCATGGTACCGTAGGTGATGATGTGGGTAACGGCGCGTTCTCCGTATTTGTGGCGCACGTAGTCAATTACCTCGGGGCGGCGGCTTTGGCAGAAGTCGATGTCGATATCGGGCGGGCTCACACGCTCGGGGTTGAGGAATCGCTCGAAGATGAGCCCGAAAGAGTAGGGGTCGATGTTGGTAATCTTCATCACATAGGCTACCAGGGAGCCGGCGGCAGAGCCACGCCCCGGGCCTACGGGGATATCGTGGTTCTTTGCCCAGTTGATGAAGTCTGCCGTAATGAGGAAGTAGCTGGGGAATCGCAGCTGGTTGATGATGCCCAGCTCGTAGTCCAAGCGGGCGCGCAGTTCTTTGTCGTTTTCGGCCCTCTCTTTACCGTAGCGCTCGGCTAAGCCTTCGTAGCATATTTTGCGCAGGTATTCTTCGCGGGTAGAGCCGTCTTCGGGGGCGAACTCGGGGTAACGCTCGGTTGAGGTGGAGTCCAGCTTGATGGAGGTATTGCAACGCTCTGCGATAATGTTGGTGTTTTCGTAGGCGTCGGGGTATTCGGGGAAGAGTTGACGCATTTCTTCCTCGCTTTTGAAATAGACACTGCGGGGGTAGCGCATGCGTTTGCCGTCCATGCGCTTGTTGCCCGTGCCTACGCAGATGAGAATATCGTGTGCGTCGTGGTCGCTTTCGTTGAGGAAGTGTGCATCGTTTGTCACTACCAAGCCTACATCGTGCTTGCGGGCCAATCGCACCAACTCGGGCGTGCAGCGGCGCTCTTCATCCAGCTCGTGGTCTTGCAGCTCGACAAACAGGTTGTCCTTGCCGTAGATGTCGATGAGCTCCAGCAATACCTCCTCTGCCTTCTCCGGTTGGTCTTGCAGAATCCACTCTTGCATGGGGCCCGAGATGCAGCCCGTCAGGCAGATAAGCCCGCGACTGAACTCGCGCAAGGTGGCTATATCTACACGCGGTTTGTAGTAAAAACCGTCCAAGTGCCCGCGGGAGACAATCTTGATGAGGTTCTCCCAGCCCAGATTATTCTCACACAACAGCACCAAGTGGGTGTATTTGTGGCGCCCCGGTATTTGTTTTTTGACATCGATGGGCGTGGGCGAAAGGTAAATCTCGCACCCCAATATCGGCTTGAATACCGGCTTCTTTTCATCCGGGTGCTCTTTGTTCCACTCTAAAATACCCTTGTTGTGTTTTTTGACATTCACCATGAACTCAATGGCTGCAAACACGTTGCCGTGGTCGGTAATGGCAACGGAGTTCATGCCGAGCTCGGCACAGCGCTTGATGAGATCCTTGGTGTGGATCATGCCGTCAAGCAGTGAATACTCTGTGTGAACGTGTAAATGTGTAAAGGCCATGGTGTGCTAAGCCATTATACAGATATTATCTCGAAAATCAATCTCATTTTCGATGGCCGCTTTCGGTTTTCTGATGCGAGAACCTGCGCATTTTCTCTACGCGATATCGGCTTTTTGCCATAGCATAAAAATACCCCCACTTTAGATGTCCTGCATCAGTGGGGGTAAATGGTTTATGGATTTTTTACCACAACAATGCCTCTAAGCCCCAGTTTCTTTGCGAGTCCGCGGTTCAGTACGATATCCGGGCTGCAGCGTTGCAATATCTCATCGCGTATGGTTGCAGAGTTAATGACTTCGCCTTGCTCGGCGGCATCGCATACGCTGTAAAGGGTCAGCCCCTCTTTGTGCAAGAGCAATGATTCTGCCGGTACCGGCTTGTTTATTTTGATGACGAGACGATCATGCTCTTTGATGTAGGGGGCATGTTGCTCGTTGCAAATGTGCGCTTCCTCAACCAAGGTGTTCCATTCGGCTTCGCTGAAACAGACCACGCCGTTCGTTTGGGGCTTTTGTTGTATGGCTGTTTCGAGATTGTCCCATAATTTGCCGCGTATGTAAGACTCCCGTACCGGGATTGATAAGTAGATGAAGCTTACCGTTGCTACCGGTACGAGCAACCAGGCACATAAGGTGCGCCCGTGCTCGCGTGCCATCATCTGCCACATGACACCCCCTAATACGGCTATGAAGTAAAATTGCAGTACGCGGTATTCTCTGTGGGGCGGGTACCCCGGCATTACCATGGTGAGCAGAAAATACCCTACCCCCACCAGCAGCAATAGACGAACCCGGTTTTTCTCAATAGTCGCGGTCTCACCCTTCCATTTTTTCCACGAGACAATGGCCGCTATAATCGTAAAGAGGGCAATAAGATTATAGGCGTATGAGGTGAGCATGGCATAGCGGGTGATATCAAGCAGTTGCCCGAGTCGCTCTGTCAAACTGGGGGAGAACCCTAAGGCGCCCATGCGCCAGCTCCAGCAGGGCGATGAAAAATAAAAGATAAGGCATGCAAGCAGTTCTGCCGCAATTATCCAATAACGGAAATCGTTGAAAAGGCGTTTTCTGCGCCATAACTCCCACCCGGCCGGTGCAAGAAATAAGGGGAAAACGGTTAATGCCAGTATCTCATTACCCATGCCTGCCACTAAGCCGAGCAACACCAATGCCGCAAAACGTTTGTTGCTGATGGTTTGTCGGGCGAACAACGGCTCGCTGAGACAAAAAAACAGCATGGCCACCCCGCAGGGATACACCCAGTTAAGATTATCTAACCACCAATCCGTAACCGGTGATGCTGTGGCGATAAATAAAGATATATAGCACAGTATTAAAAGAGAAGATGCGTTGAACTGCGGGTATTTTCCTGTGCCCAAACGCTGCGCCCCCACGGCCAATATGAACATGAACAAGGGGTGTACTATGCTTAAAGCCACATGTAGTGGTACCCCGTAATAGAAGTAAGAGCTGAACTCTCCCACGCGGGTGTTGGCGTGGCTCCAGCCATTGCATGCAGTTGCCAAGGCCTCGCTGATGCTTTGACTGTTGAGGTGAAACTCCCCTTCCACCGTTGGTAAGGCATTATACATCAGCCATGGATAGTACCAACAATACAAGATTGCTAAAAAAATGACAAAGATGCTTTTTTGTATCATCTCTGTTTTTTGTGTAGAGGCGAGTGTCATATTTCTATAGATATAAAAAGTTTTTTATTGAGTACAGACATGCCCCAACAGGTCGCCTTGTCGGGCATAGGTTTCTCGGCACTCTGCCGTGTTGCGCAAAATGTCTTCGGCCAGCGTTATTTTGCCGGGCTCAAAAAAGGTCATCACGGTAGAGCCCCCAAAGGCAAAGTAACCTTGCTCATCGCCCATGGCCACGCTTTTACCGGCCTCGTAGGTTTGGAAGATGGCACCCACCCCGGTGGCGCCTACTGCCAGTTGTATGACATCACCCACGCGCTCGGTATGCAGCATGGTAAGCTCTCGCTTGTTGGTCCATAACCAAGCCAATTTGCTGCGCAGACAATAGGGCGATACACTAGCCAACGGGCCGGGTATGCGCTTGGCGGGCTCCGGGGTACCTTCGGCCACAAAGTGGAACCGGTGGTAATCTACCGGGCACAAGCGGCTGAGCACTACTGTGCCGTGCCGATATTTTTCTGCCAGCTCGTTACTGCCCAGCAAGGCCGGTAAATCAAACTTTTGCCCCTTTACAAAGGCCCCTTGCATTTCGGCGGCATCTTGCCACCCCATGTGGCGACCATCTGCCGGCAATACCACTACATTACCTTGGGCCAGCGGTCGTGCCCCGGGTTTGAGCTTGCGGTAAAAGAAGTCGTTGAAATGCTCAAACTCATCGAGGGGTTTCAATAACTCATCTGTATTGATGCCGTATTCTTTGATAAAACCGGGTATCGTTTTTGCACTTCGTCGACTGTTTTTCGTAGCTCCCAGCAACTTTGAGAAGATGGCACGCTTAATCAACACGTGCAGGGATACTCTGCCCGGTACCGTTCCGTATACCCAGCGCAGGTATTTCTCGCCGAGTATTTTTTCTTGCTCGATTTCGCCGGTATAGCGATTATAAAATTTGATGGGGTCTGTGCTCATGCTGTACGGATGTTAGCATATTACCCCTGCCAGGTCAATCTCTATTTGCCGAGGTGCTTGCGATGCTTATACACGCAACACACAAGACGAGCTTTTGCCCTCCTTGTGTGTTGAGAAAGCGGTGTGCCCTAATGTCTCCCTCAGAGCTTCACATTGCGCATATCGCCCGTTTCTTGAAGAGCGAGGTGGAAGGCGTAGGCCTTGGCCAAATTGTGCGGGGTGTGCCCTTTGGGGGTGAGCTCTACGTACCGGCGCAGCAAGGGTTTATAGTCGGGGTGGGCGCAGTTTTCGATGATGAGCTCTGCGCGTTGGCGCGGGGATTTACCGCGCAGGTCGGCAATGCCTTGCTCTGTTATGAGCACGCGTACATCGTGCTCCGTATGGTCTACATGAGATACCATGGGCACAATGGCCGATATGCTGCCGCCTTTGGCGACCGACGGACAAGAGAAAATGGTAATGGCCGCTGCGCGGGCGAAGTCGCCACTGCCGCCGATTCCGTTCATCACTTTGTTGCCCAGCAAGTGGGTGGAGTTGACGTTGCCGAAGATATCGGCCTCTATGGCTGTATTCATGCAGATAAGCCCCAACTGGCGCACTATTGCCGGGTTGTTGGTCATCTCTGTGGGGCGCAGCAGTACCTTGTGCTTCCAGTAGTCGAAGTCGCGGTATATCTCCTCCATGGTGGCATCCGATACCGACAATGAGCAGCCGCTCGCAAAGGTTATTTTGCCTTGTTTGATAAGCCCTATTACCGCCTCTTGTATTACCTCGGTATACATTTTAACCGGCGGTATTACGGTAGAGCGCCCCAGGGCTGCCAATACGGCATTGGCTACGTTGCCCACTCCGCTTTGAATCGGTAAGAAGTTCTCCGGTATGCGCCCTACACGGTACTCATGCTCTAAAAAACGAATAACGTTTTCTCCAATCTTGTCGGTTATGGTATCGCCGGGACGGTAGGGGGGCAGTCCATCTTTGAGGTGGGTCTTGACCACGCCTACAATCTTTTCGGGGGCTACCTGTACGTAGGGGGTGCCGATTTTTTCCTCGGGTGCCACCAAAGGTATGGGGGTACGGTTGGGCGGGTCTTCGGGTATAAAAATGTCGTGTATCTCTTTGAGGCAGGGCTTGTGGTAGGTGTTGAGCTCTACGATGATGCGGTCTGCCAACAAACAGAAATCTGCCGATGAACCCTGGCTCATTGTAAAGGTGATTTTGCCGTCATCCGTTACCTCGCAGGCCTCTACTATGGCTGTTTTAACTCGGGGGATGATGCCGTAGCGCATGTTTTGCGCAAACAGGGAGATATGCGGGTCTTGGTACGATAGCTCGGCATTGTTGATTTGCGCTCTCGTTTGCGGACACGACATGTAGGGCATGCGCAGCGATACGGCCTCTGCTGCCGCCAATTCGCCGTCTACGGCTGCACTGTTAGAGGCCCCGCACATCACCTTGAGCTTAAAGGCGCGCCCGGCTGCGTGCTCCGCTTTTGCCTTTTCGGCTATCGCCTTGGGCACTACTTTGACTGCTCCGGCTTCGGTAAATCCGCTCACCCCTATGCACTCGCCGTCTTCTATGAGTTCTGCTGCTTCTTCTGCTGTTAAAATTTTGTAACGCATATTCTCTGAGCTGCATTCTCTCATAAAGTTAGAGTAGGGTCAAGCTTAATTTCCCTTTATCCCCAACTTTCGGTTATAAAACGAAGCCACCTTTCGCTTAATGATAACCGAAAGGTGGTCTCTTAATGGGGGTAGCGCCGAATAAATAATGAAAATTCAGACCGGGCGTGTCAACATTGGGCCACGACTTGAAAAAAAGTGAGATTAAGTGTTAGAGTTGCGCTGTGTTGGTGGGGCAGACGCTACTTTGAGATCCGGGTGATGTTGGCCGGTTACTCCGTTATGCGGTGCCGAATATGCAATGGGGGGCAGTGGGGTTACCATCTGCTTGAAGGGTGAATTATAAAAGTGCTTAAAGTAAGCGATGGAGGAGCGAGCACACCTGCCCGGTATCGTAACAAAAGAGGGCGATGCCGGAGTCGGTGATACCTCCGTCGGTGTATTATCCTCTTCTTGCTGAGCAGAAGACCGCTCCGCCACAACTTTGCCCGTCGCGAATTCTTCGAAACTGGGTAACCCGGCAGACCTCCCGGTAAGCTCCAACTCTTCTATCAGCCGGTGCAAGTCCGGTTGTGGGGTGGATGGGTCTTCTTCTCTATGTAAGGCGGGTCGACTAAGTTCTTCTGCTGCTGAGATATTGCGAAGCGGCGATGCCGCCGCGCATCCATATTGCATGGAAAAAAGGTAAAGCGAGAGCTTAAACACACTTGCGGTGTCTAATTGCAACTTACGACATACTTTTTTGAGTATGGTTTGCATGACTTTGTTACTGCGTACACTGCACGCACAGTTTGCTTTGTCCGTTGGGCTTTCTACATCCTGTTTTGCCGAGGGCTTTAAGCCTGCCGGGTACAGCGGGCGCGGCTGGGCGCGGTGCTTCGTCAATATGGCCAGCTCTTCGCCGGGATGGGCATCCAGCTCTGCCAGTACCATATCCCTGAATTGTATCGCTTGCTCGTAGGCGGCGTCTTCATCTTCATATTGGCGGTCTGAAAAATAGCGCGTCAGCGTATAGCCTTGCCGCCGGATGGCTACGCGCCAGCCTTGAAAATTCGTAAACTTGTATGTAAATCTGGTGATGTGTCGCAGGTTCATGGTGGTTTAAGAAGTTTGGTTGATTTTGTGGTTCTGTTATTAATTTGTATCAGTTGAAAATAACTAACTTCTCAGAATGCGGCGGCTTGCCGAGCGGATAGAAAATATAACCAACCGGTCGGGTTCTTACCCCGGCCGCGCCTTGCAATATTGAGTGTGGCAGACACTTCATGGCTGTGTGTGGTTGTGTATGTTATGCCTTTTTTACCGAGAATTTTTTTGCTGGTCCTCGCGTGGCGCGCGCATTTTAGTTATAGTTTTTTAACAAGTCAAGCGAAAAAATTAAAATTCTTAGCAAAATAATAGGAAATTAGATGAAATACGCCTGACTTCTTCTAAAAACTTGCCTGTAACGAGGTGTTATGTTAGAATTATCTCAGCAAAAATGTCAGAGCAACGCAAAACGATAGAGGTGGTGGCTGCCGTTATAGCCGATGGTGCAGGGCATGTGCTGGCAACTCAATGCCCCCCGCATAAGCATGGCGGCGGGTGGGAGTTTCCCGGGGGTAAAATAGAGCCCGGCGAATCCCCTCAAGAAGCCGTGGTACGCGAGATTCGCGAAGAATTGGGCGTATCGGTACAGGTAGGTGACTTGTTACACACCATAGAGTGGGATTACCCGGCTTTTCATCTGCGTATGTATTGTTATGCTTGCTCGATAGTGCAGGGGGATATTCAACTGAAAGAACACACAGCATTTTGTTGGGCCGGGGTAGAGCAATTGCCGGGTATAGACTGGTTGACGGCAGATGTGGATGCCCTCCCGGCGGTGGCTCAATGGCTTTCGGCAATGGTAAAGTGAAAGAATCTACACGCGTATAGCCATCTTTTCATTTTACCATTACTACCTTTTGGGCAGTTTATTGCTCCGTTCGACTCTCAACTCAGACAAATGGCGTTTTAATGCTAGGTTCATGCCTTAGGATGATAGGAAAATCAGCGCCGTAGTGACATTCGAATCTATTAAGCGCCCATCGGACACTGTTTTGATATTTGTCTTTCATGCGTAGACTGTGCTCGTAGTCCGGCTCCGCCTTGGTGGTAATTTCCCCGGCAAGCACAACCTGATTTGCCCTTTACCGGACTCGCTCAGCCGGCTCGGCTTTCAGGCACCTGCGCTAAGCAAGCATCGAGGATGGCATCAGTTTGTCCGAGTGGCAGCAGCCCATTAACTCGGACGTGATGGATTTGAAAAATGAAGAAAAAGAAGTGTCCATACCTGTGGGCTCTTGTCATAAGGCAAAAAAGTCCCGCCCTTCGGTATAGAAACCTGGGGCGGGTGCGCAATGCGGGGCTAGGTTACCCCTCTTGAACTTGTTGTTCCTTACTTGCGGCGACGGCGGGCAGCAAGACCGGCAAGAGCCAGCAAGGAAAGCGTAGCCGTAGTGGGCTCGGGGATGGGAGCCGTAGCTACAAAGGAAAGGTATTTGACAGAAGCATCATTACCCTGAGTTCCGGAAAGAACAGAGTAGTACTTGCCGGCCTTCAGCTCATAGGCTGAAGCACCATCATTGACTGAGGCATATCTATTAGGGGCATTACCGTCAGTTTTAAATGTAACATCATCAAAGCTGTAGTATGTGTGGGAGCCGTTTGAATAAACTGAGTATAACAAACCACCATAACTAAGTCCATCAGCTTGGATGCTGAGAGTTAAAGAGTTCTTAAAATTGGGAACCGTTTCAAAATAATCAGTTGTAACGAGAGTTCGGGTAACGGTCTCGCCGTTGCTAAGAGCATTCTTCTCAGAAGTGCTCAGAGAAGCGGAAAGGCTTACCGATATGGAACCAACCTTAAATTGACCAGAAGAGGTTATGGAACCGGCTTCATTAAAATTGATGGTAAGAGAGTCAGCTCGCGTGGTCTGAACCTGCCCCACATACAATGCCTCTGAAATAGACACCGAGGGGGTAGCCGTAGATCCATCAGTAGCTGTACCAAAATTTAAATTGTGAGTCGAGCTTCCTGACGTGGTGAATGCAGATTTCAGCTCATCCGATATGGCAACTTTAGCGCCATAGCCATCACCAAACATGGTGTAATGAGTACCATCGTTTGCAAATAAATCGGCACCAGTTGTTCCGGTGACGTTGTACCATCCAGCATTGGCCATACCAGCCAAAGCGAGGAGCGTAATAATTGTTTTCTTCATGATTAGTAAGAATTGAATATTATGAGGTTAGAGTGGATTGTGCAGGGGTGTCCGGTTCCACGCGCGACGGAATGCCGAAATACCTGCTACAACCTAACGACCCTACAATACAGCATTTTCAATGCTGATGTCCGTCTTAGTGTTGATAATCAAACGTAACGGTAGTATTTGCTGTGTGGTAACAGGTATCAGTAAGTAGTATTCCTTCTCGTAAGGTATAAAATTCTAATTTTTTACGATTTTTTTGCTTGCTACAGCATTGAAAATGCTGTAGTAACGCCATGAGCTCGGGGCGGGTATCTCAGCATCCCGACGCGCGTGGGAACGGAGCTCCGGCACGAGCTGAATTAACATATTAAAACAAATCTAACAAACCTGGAAAAGACATTTATTGCTCTTTTCTCTCTCGCCGGTGTGGCTGCTGATGACAGCATCACGCGCCGGGTAGCTCGGATTACACTTGGATAGCCGGCCGCAATGCCAGTGGTATTGGCACCGGTGCTTCTGCCGAAATTGTACAGAGTCTTGCCGCCGCCATCCCCGAAGGGACTGATTTGACCGGCTGGTTTGCCGGTACCGGGCAGGGGTATGATCAAAATTCTTATGGAAGCGACATTTCCATCATATCCGACACGTCATTCTCTTTCACGTGCCGCCCCGCACTTTCCGGTGAGTATGTGGCCCTTGGCGTAGCTCTTCCCGAAGCTGCAGAGAGCATTACGCTTTCTTTTAATACTAGCAATATGCCGGGCTGGTCTCTTTGGAGCTATGATAGCACGACCAAGACTGCAACCGAAATCTTCGGGCTCACTTATCAGCGAGAAGCACGACGACGGCGGGCAGCCAAACCGGCAAGAGCCAGCAAGGAAAGCGTAGCCGTAGTGGGCTCGGGGATGGGAGCCGTAGCTACAAAGGAAAGGTATTTGACAGAAGCTCCATGCGCCCGGAGGACATCCCCCTCAACCGCAACCTTTCCCACGGCTCGGAGGACCTGCACTACTTCCTGGAGCGCGCACGCAACGGGTTCTGCAACACAGACCCCGCCGCAGACAGCAACATTGAAGGTGCCGTTAAAGCCGTATGCCGGGAATTGGAAAAAGCCGGCTACCAATGCCGCATGAACTTAGGCGTATCCAACTTCAAAATCAACCTCGCCATCCTCAGCCTCCGCCACGAGGGGCATATGTTAGCCGGCATCCTCTTCGACGGCAAAAACTACGCACAAGCCGCCACGGTGAGAGACCGCGATTTGCTGCGCGAAAGCGTACTGCGAGGCTAAGGCTGGAATATTCTGCACGTTTGGGCTCTCCAATGGCACCGCGACCCCGAAGGGTGTCTGGATGCACTCTTGCGCCGGTTAGAAGACCTCGAATACAATGAGCCCACCCCCGAGCTGCTGCCGGAATTCCCCCCGGACGAGCAAGACAACGACGACGTGTTAGAGCCCGCAGTCATCCGCATCAACCGCAACGAAACCGCCGCCGCCGAGCTTGCAGCCGCCAACAACCCGGCCACTGCCCACAGCTTGCCGGATTCTGCCCTTCCCCCCGCAACGGGGCAAGCCCCCCGCCCCATGTTAGAATCCGCAGACGCGCCGTCGCCGGCAACAGCCCCCGTTGTAGCCATTACACCCACCGTTACACAAAAAACCGTCATCACCCCTGCACATATAGAAGCCGCCCCGCAACCCATCCAACAAACCGCCTCAACCCAAGTTATTGTTCCGGTTTCTGCCACGGCAGAAACCATCCGCCCATAACCATAAGCGCATCACCCTCCCCACCACCCCTGTGGCGGCTGTTACCGGCCGCCACAGTCTTCCTAGTGCCCCTGGGGGGAGGGGGCGTCGGGGAGAAACAGCCTACCGTTCGTCTGCATCTTTCGCCAAGCCTATTTTCCAAAACCGCTTTGCCTCTTTTCGCAACGTGGGGCTCATGTAGCGAGTCCGCAACAGGGCAACATCCCGGTGCCCCATCTCGAGTTGCAACTGTGGCAAATTACTAAAAAAGGCAGCATGATAACTGGCAAAGGTATGGCGGCAGACATCCGGCACCCAGCGGGTAAAACCGGCTGCGCGGCGTAACGCTCGCCAACGTTGCTGCCAACACGGCGGTATCACCCGCAGAGATGCCGGTATTTGTTTTACACCTCGCAACGGCACCACACGCCCGCCCCCGGTCTTGCTCGTACCCGGGCGAATAATCACCACCCCCTCCTGCCAACAAAAATCCTCCTGCCGCAATCGGCTCACCTCTGCGGGGCGTATACCGCTATACAACAACAGATGAATCGATAGACGCATGTCGCAAAACGGCTCTTTCTTTGCCACCTCCTCCAGCCTCCGCACATCTGCCACCGGCAGCGGCTCTTTGGGCGTTTCCTGCACCTTAGGCACCTCTATACGCGCCACCGGGTTGGCATCGCACCACTCTTGGCGCATGCCATAGGCAAACACACTGTGCAACAACGCACGCCCTTTAATGTACATGCTCTTGCTGTGTCCGAACGCCTGCCGCAACATCTCGCGGCATTGTTTGCTCGTTATCGCCCGCAGCGGCAAATCTCCTACACCCTGCAACTTCAATATCCTGCGTAAAAAATATCGCAAATCTCGCCCGGTTGTTGCCCGCAATTCCGCCCGAGCCTCCACACTTGCCCACCCGGCCTCCGCCAAGCTCACCGTCTGCTCCTGCGCTTGCAGTGCTTTTTGGCCCAACTCCACCACTTGGCGGCATTTAGATAAATCCCCGGGGCATACACGCACAAGGCTACATGCCAGCTGCGCCGCCTCCAGCACTCACACCCCGGTACTCTCCAACAACGTTATCGCTGCCTGTTCCTCGGCTGTTATAGTGTGTTGTGTTGTATTCATGATTATGAAAGATGATGTCAACATTAAACTGTTTTTAAGCTTGAAAATAATTAAATTCAGTCTAAACCCAAGAGAGGCATTAGGCAAAAGAATTTGTCTCCATATTTACACTTTTCGTCGAAAACTTAAAGTGTAAGAATTTGTGGCACTGCGTCAAAAAAGTCGCGGAATGACGGACTGAGGCGCGCCAACCATCAAGAGTTGTGGTAATATGTGGTTGGAATGAACATTATACCAGCTCTTGAAATGA
>SUVK01000043.1 GCA_015062055.1 Akkermansiaceae bacterium | reverse complement strand
TGATAAGGCAGAGGTTGGTTCTGTGGTGATGGTGGATATCAAGAAACCCACCCCCGGCCAAAATGACCGCTATGTTTTTGATTTGGTGGACACCCTGCAACCCGGTGATACCGTATGCCTGACTCAGGACCACTACTATGTG
This sequence comes from Akkermansiaceae bacterium, assembly GCA_015062055.1. Lineage (GTDB taxonomy): Bacteria > Verrucomicrobiota > Verrucomicrobiia > Verrucomicrobiales > Akkermansiaceae > Akkermansia. Next base: position 22,021 of record SUVK01000043.1, on the reverse strand, counting down.
AATACCGAGAGTGCCGCATACCCCGTGCGCCCCGTTACCAAGATGGAGAAGGTGGAGAAGCCCGCTGCAGCACCCGAGGTGCCGGCCGCTGTGCCCGCTACGCCCATTCAGCCCCGCGTAATGCCCGGTCGTTGTGTACGCTGAGATTGTCTGCACTTTGTTTATTTGCGGCTGCTCTGTCTGCATGGCAGAGCAGCCTGTTGCTGTTTCTGCTCGAGCCGCAAAAGTACCATACCCGCAACGCCCGTTATCGGCTCAACCGGCAGATGTTGCCGTGGTGTTCATCGGTGGTTTCGGGGATGAGATAAGTGGCATTGTTGAATACATGGCACGCTGTTTGCCGCCGGTTTCGGCAAAGGAGGCACGCGCTTATTATCATTGGAATGGCGGCGAGATTGCCGATGCGACCCGGGCTTACCCCTACATTGCATCAGCCATCCAAGCGTTTCGGCAGCAAAATCCTCATGCCGATGTCGTGTTGATAGGCCACAGCATGGGGGCAGCCACTGCGTTGAAAGTGGCAGAATTATTACCGCCCCCCGCCGAGAATGAGGGGCGCGTGTTGCTTGTTACCATAGACCCCGCAGATCGCGTGGTGCAGCCCATACGCCCGGCCTCTGTTTTTTGGTGGGGAAATTGTTATGTGGTGAACTCGCAATCCGGCCACGACTTTATTGCCGAGCTGGGCGGGCGTTGGAACCATTGCGGGCAGGCCGATGCAAACATAAAATTCAACGGCTTGCGTAGAGACGAATACGGCCATGTCTTCATTCATGATAATGCCTTTTCTCTTATCATGAGCAGGCGAGGCAATGCGCCGCAAGCCTTGTATGATATGTTACGGCTTCATTTATCGTCCGATAAGTGATTTTGGCGTAAATAATTCATTCTTTCCGTAATACGCAGCTCCATACCATTGGTGGTGGGGTGGTAGTATACCCGGCCTTCGGGCAGGTAAGCCTGTGGTACAAAATGATCGTCTCCGAAGTCGTGCGCGTATTTGTAGGTAGTCGCTTCTTCAGATACCCCTCGCAACCGAGCCAATTTTTTGCGGGTGGGCGTAGCCAAATGGTCGGGCACGGCCAGCGTTTTACCCTCTTGCACATCTTTGAGAGCTGCATTGATACCCATGTAGGCAGCGTTGCTTTTGGGTGCGGTGGCAATGTAAACAGTGGCATGCGCTAAGGGAATGCGCGCCTCGGGCATGCCCAGCATCTCTGCCGCTTGGGCTGCAGCCAGTGCTACACGCAAGGCGTTAGAGTCTGCCAGACCAACGTCTTCGCTGGCACATATTACAATGCGTCTTGCGATAAAACGAATATCCTCGCCTGCATTGAGCATGAATGCCAGCCAGTACAGGGCTGCGTCGGGGTCGCTGCCACGCATGGATTTGATGAAGGCCGAGATGGTATCGTAATGCCCATCGCCTGCGCGGTCGTATTTGACGGCTTTTTTCTGAATGGACTCCTCGGCCTCTGCCAAGGTTACTACGATATTGCCCTCGGGGTTCGGCGGGGTAGAGAGGGCTGCAACCTCCAGCGCAGTAAGCGCCTTGCGTACGTCGCCGTCGGCCTTGAGTGCCAAATGGGCCAAAGCGTCGTCGTTGACCTGCAAATGCAGATGCCCCAGCCCGCGCTTTTCATCTGCAATGGCGCGGCGAAGCAGGGCTATGATGTCGGCATCGGGTACGGGCTCCAGCGGGAAGATTTGAGAGCGCGACAACATGGCCGAGTTAATGGCAAAGTAGGGGTTCTCGGTCGTTGCCCCGATGAATCGCACCGTGCCACGCTCCAGGTGCGGCAAGAGTACATCTTGCTGGGCTTTGTTGAAGCGGTGAAGCTCATCCACAAAGAGGATGGTTTTTTGCCCGTGCAGCGTTTGCCTGGCCTTTGCCTCGGCTATTTTGTCGCGGATATCGCTCACGTTCGATTCTACACCGTTGAGCATGACGAAGTAGGCACTTGTTTGGCGTGCAATGACCGATGCCAGCGTTGTTTTGCCCACTCCGGGCGGCCCGTAAAAGATTAATGAAGAGAAGCGGTCTGTCTCGATGGCGCGACGCAGCAACTTGCCTTCTGCCAGCAAATGTTGTTGACCGGCGACTTCTGCCAATGTCTGCGGACGCATTCTGGCAGCCAAGGGCATGCTGAGCTCGTTTTGTGCAGCTTCTTGCGTTTCGCTTTTCCCGTATGGAGTGAAGAGATCCATGTTACGAATCAGAGTTTCGTGACGTCGATAATCTCGACCGGCTTATCCGGTGCTGCAATGCTGATGTTTTCTATGACATCATCGCTATTGCAATAAGCCACAAGCTCAGCTCCTTGTTGAATGCGGAACATGTAGGTCTTTCGTCCGGCCGAGTTGCTTTTGTGAATCGGGTTGCCGGTAATTTCTTTCAATTCGTCCAGAGTCATGCCTTTGTGGAGTTTTGCCTTAACAGCTGCTGCTGTGGGCCGCGAGGCGTCTTGCTCTGCTTGTTCGTCGAGATATTTCTGCGGGCTGAACCCTTTGACCGTGGCATTTGCCACCGATTGCAGCTCTTTGGCTGTGCCCTTGGGGATGCGAATGACAACCTTTTTGCCGATTTTAAGAGTACCACCGGCCTTAATCGGTTTGCCGCTGATGGAGGCATGAATGACACAGGCGGCTAAGTAGGTGCCATTGGGGTTGGGGTGCGACATGTCATCGGTGTGCAGTGCCTTGCCCGGGTGCTTTCTATACCAGCGTGCCCAAGCTTCGCCTACCGGAGCCACTTTTACTTTATTGGCAACGGCTGCCTTGCAGTATGTTGTGCTGGTTTGCTCTTGCATGGCAATCAGCGGGCTCGTTTTGCCACCATCGGACGACGCGTGTGCCCAGGTAAGGAAAAGCATGACCTTGGTGTTGCTCTTGTTGGCAATGGCGGTCCAACGGCGTACGGAATCCATCGTCTCATCGGGTTTGTAGGCCGGGGTTTGGCTTTGGTCTTGCAGAATAACCCAGTCGTAGTTGCCGCTTTCTACTAATTGCTTGGCCTTGGCGTGTTGCGGGTCATCGAGAAACCCACGCAGGCTCATCGCCCCGGCGGTGTATGATTCTACAATAAGCGGGCATTTTGTTTTGCTGCTGAGGGCTTGTAAGACGGCAGGCAAATCATTACAGAAGGTGTAACTGTTGCCAATGATGAGAACCCGCTTCTCCTCTGCATTTAAGGTGCAGAAAAGCATGCTGATGATAAGGCTGAATAGGCAAATGATGTTTTTCATGGCGGTGAGTTATGCGTGTATGATTTGCGGTATTCTTAAATCGTGCGTTTCGGTGGGTAGGCTCGGCAGTATTTGTTCTCTGAAGCTCAGGGCCACGAGTCGTGCCTTGGTACACCGGGGGATAAAGCGGTCATAGTAGCCGCCTCCGTAGCCGAGCCTGTCGCCACCCTGTGTAAAGGCTACACCGGGGATGATGAGTATGTCTAACTCATGTGGCTCGATTACGGGTAATTCGGGGCGGGGTGCAAGTATACCATGGGCACTCAATTCGGTGTCTTTACCCGGCTCTTCGATTCGGTGAAAACAAAGCTGCCTCCCGGGCATACAGCGGGGGGCAGCATAGGTGTGTTGCGGATACTCTTGCAGCAGTGGCAGCAAGTTCACCTCGTGCGGCATGGCCATGTAGATGCCTACGTTCAGGTGGGGGGCTGTGCCCAATAACTTGCCCATCTCTGCGCGTAGGCAGGCAGAGGCGGCATCGCGTCTTGCTGCAGGCATGGCACGCAGCGTGGCCAGCATTTGCTGTCTAACTTCTCGCTTGGTGCCGTGGGGTGTCATTATGCTTCCGGGGTACGGCCAAACAGCGCCAACATGCGGCCGGTGTTTCCTTTTTCTACTCGGTATGAGTAGAAGGTGGTTGTGTCGGCTGCCGTATCGAGCTCGCTGTCAATGATGTTGTTTTCTAAGATACCTGCTTCTGCCAATTGAGCCTTGATTGCCGTGGGAATGTCTACCTCGTAATGGGGCGGGCGTATGCAGGGAGAAATAACGGCTATGCAATCTTCGGGGTTGACCCCGAGGTATTTATGCATGGAGTTCAGCAGATTGCCAACGATATTTTGCTGTGTACCCAATTTACCGGAGTGTGCCAAGCCTCGGCAACCACTGACGGTGTCGTACACCCATACCGCAGCACAGTCTGCTACGTAAATGCCCAAACAACAATCGGCTTTACCCCCGCAGTATAAGGCATCTGCTCCCTCTATCGGGTAAGAGCACCCAATGTCTCCCACCAACGCCACTTTGTTGCCATGTACCTGCTGGGCGCGGCGCAGTAATTTGGGATTAATACCGGCATCTTTCAGTACCTGTTCGTGGTGTGGGGTAAGGGCATCTATAACTGCATTGCGGTTTGTCGATACGGGAACTTCAGGTATACGTGCGATGAAACGCGCAAAGTTTCCTTTTACGGCGTTAAGGCGTTCCAAATATGCCGGTGCGTGTGTGCTCATGGTTTGTTTTTTCTTTTATCTTTTAAAGCGTGTCGGCTTGGGGATTGCGACTTTTGATGAGTGTGCGAGCTTTTGCGTGTACGGAGGCGTTGTCTTCTTGCGCCATGAGATCGGCCAAATTACGGGCTATATTGCCACGCATGCGGGCAATAAGCTCTTTGCCTTGCTCGGTGATGCGTACCATAATCTTGCGGCGATCTGCTGCTGCGGTAAAGCGTTTCAGATACCCGAGCTCTTGCAGCTTGTCTACCATGCCGGTGGCTGCTGCTGTCGAGTGGCCCATCATCTTGGCGATACTGCTCATAGAGAGGCATTCCTCTTCATCCAGATAGGTCAGCAGAAAAAACTGCGGGTAGGAGACCTTGTCTTGCGTCAGCTCCGGGGAGAGGCGGAGGATGCAATTGCGCTGTGAGAACATCACAAAATCTGCCAGATGAGCGGCTTCATCGGCTGTGAGTGCGTTGTTTCTGTTGCTTATGCTGTGTTTCATCAGGTGAGGTGTCAAGTGTTTCGTCAATCTAGATATTACGGTTTTACTGACATTTTGCAAGCATAAAATTTTGCCTCGCCTCGCCGCACTCTCTCCCGTTTTTCTGTTTTTCATTCATCTGGCACGGATAAATAAAAATACCCACAAGATATTGTGGGTGGGTGTGAAAATATTTTTTTTGATTTAATTTGTAGTGGGTGCCGAATCCGGGATGTAATCCGGTGAAATATGGAGCACTTCTGCTAATTCGGGGGTAAGTAAGTTGTCTGCGATGAGTCTGTTGATATGCGCATCGATAGCTTTTTGAAGGGTCAGAAATTGGGGGATGAGTTTGGCTACTTCTCTATCATCTTCCGGGGTTAGGTCGGCAAGCTTGTTTTGCCTCTCTTTGATTTCGGCTGCGTATAAAGCAAGCTCTTGCAGCTGGGGGATAACCTCTTTGATGCTTGCTTCATCGCGGCAGAGATTAAGACAAATTTCGGTATCGGAAAGCATGTTGAGAACCTCGTTTGCTATAGATACGTGGGTGTCTTGAGCTGTTGCGGCGGCACAGAGGATGCAAGGTGCTGCAACTATGGGTAAAAAGGTGTTTTTCATTTAGTGGTGTCTACGCTTAAAAAGTTTTTGCGCGGTTCCGCAGGCAGGGCAGCGGAACCAGAAAAAGAAGACGATGTGCAAAGCGGTTGCAAGGGTATACCCCAAGAGAGGGAAATAGTGAGCATGTTTGTTGCGCGGGTAATTATGGAGACTGAACACCCCTATATTACAGACCGGACATTTTGTTTTTCTTGCATAACAGATGTAAAGAAACAGGAAGAGCCCCAAGAGCCCGACTGAGATGAACAGGGTTGTGTTTTCTTCCATTTCAAAAAGGAATCTGAAAGTAACAATCAGAAACAGAACGATGGACACCCCCAGCCCGACGTGCACCAAGGCGCTGAAGTAGGTCCTGAAGGGGCGTATATTGCAGATAGCTTTGCTTTTGCTCCCGGTGCTTTTAATTTGTTGGTTGTCATCAACCTTAGTTATGTCGATGGTGTCGCAGTTCGGGCGCTGTTGTTTTTGGATTCTTCCCCCGTGACGGCGCACCAAGGGGGGGTGACTTCGCTCGTAACTGTCTTCTTCTTCCGGTCGGTTGGCTGTCTGGTATTCCGGTTGCGGTGCTTCTTCCGGCGCAAGTGCATGAGCCGAGCGATATATTTCCTCCAATCTTTGGCGAGACAATGCCTGCATTTCCTCAGGGAAAAACTCGGCGGCATTTTCCATATCAGCCAAGAGAGTATCGAGGCTGACGGAAAGGAGTTGTTGTGTTTTGTAAACACCACACACCGCCAGAGCTTTTTGCTCTGTCGGCGGTAGTGTTTGAATGTAATCTTCTTGGTCCATTTTGGGGTAGATGTATGGTGGTTCGGTCCTAACCCAGGGCTGCCATCATGGCCTCCAACCGGGCTTTTTTTGTTTCCCACTCGCTCAAGCGGGCGCGTTCTTGCTCAACAACGGCTGCCGGTGCGCGGTCTACGAAAGAGGCATTGCCGAGTTTAGCTTGGCTCTTGGCGATTTCTTTGGTCATCTTCTCGAGCTCCTTGCTGATACGGCTGCGCTCTGCCTCAACATCTACCAAACCATCCAGCGGCAAGAAGAGCTCGCCGAAGGGCGTGAGTGCCGTGGGTGTGCCCTTGGGTGCCTCGTAGGCGGCATCTGCCGTGGCGCTCTGAGCCCCGGCCAGCAAGGCTAATCGGGCCATTAAATCGGTTGTCAGCGGCAAGGCACCGGGCTTAAGCACGAAGCGCACTTTCTTGTTGGTTGCTAAGTTGTACTCGGCCTTGAGGTTACGAGCGCGATTAGCGGTTTCGTACAAGGCTGTAGACATGGCACGCGCTTTGGAGATTTCGGTCTCATCCAAACCGGCAATCAGGGTGTCGGCTTGGGGCAGGGGGGTACTCATTAAGGGCTGCCCATTGTAGCGGGCGGCAAACCCGAGGCTTTGCCACAACTCTTCTGCAATGTGAGGCATAATCGGTGAAAGCAGGGCCAAGTAGTGGCGCAATACCGTGTCGATGGTGTAAAGGGTGGCATTCTTCACGGCGGCGTCACCATCGCGCAGGTCGTTCTTTACGACCTCGAGGAAGAGGCTGCAGTACTCGTTCCAGAAGAAGGAGTAAAGGGCCTGGGTGTAGGTGTTGAACTCATACTTGCTCAACCCTTCTGCCACGGTGGCGTGCAGCTCTTTGAGCTTGGAGAGAATGTCAATGTGTACCGCTGTAAACTTAGGTGCCGGCTCGGTGCTCGCCTCGCCCTGCATCATGCGGAATCGCGCTGCGTTGTACAGCTTGTTGGCAAAGTTTTTGCCCTCCTCAATCTGCTTCTCATCAAACTTAACATCGGTGCCCGTGGGGGCAATGCGCATGAGCCCGAATCGCAAGCCATCTGCGCCGTATTTGGCGATAAGGTCGAGCGGGTCGGGGCTGTTGCCCAGGCTCTTGCTCATCTTGCGGCCTTGCAGGTCGCGTACGATGGAGGTGAAGAAAACGTTGCTGAACGGCTTCTTGCCGTCGGCAAAACGATACCCGGCCATAATCATGCGGGCCACCCAGAAGAAGATGATGTCCGGGCCGGTTACCAGGTCGCTGGTGGGGTAGAACTTGGCGCGGCACTCGGCATCCATGGTGGCAAAGGGCCACAACCAGCTCGAGAACCAAGTGTCGAGCGCATCTTCATCTTGTACCCAGTTCTCGGCATCGGCGGGCGGCTCTACGCCTACGTAAATATCACCGGCTGCGGCGTCTTCGGCATCAAGCTTGGTGGCCTCTTGAAGTTGTGTGGCCTTCTCTTTGCGGTACCACACGGGGATGCGGTGCCCCCACCACAGTTGGCGGCTGATACACCAGTCTTGTATGCCCTCCAGCCAGTGTGCGTAGGTTTTGGCCCAGTGGGCGGGGCGGAACACGATGTCGCCATTGGCTACGGCATCTGCTGCTTCTTGCACGCAGGGGTACTTGAGGAACCACTGCATACTCAGGCGCGGCTCGATGGGTACGTGTGAACGCTCGCTCATGCCCACGTTGTTTTCGTAGTCCTCCACTTTTTCCAGCAGCCCTTTGGCTTCAATCAATTCAATGGATTTATCTCGGGCTACAAAGCGGTCCAGCCCATGCAGCTCGGGGCATGCGGGGCAGTTAATGTGTCCATCGGCGGTGAGTACGTCGATAATCTCCAGATTGTTCTTCATGCCCACCTCAAAGTCGGTGCGGTCGTGGGCAGGGGTAATCTTAAGGGCACCCGTGCCGAACTCAATCTCTACGTGGTCGTCGGCAATGATGGGAATTTCTGTTTCAACCAACGGGCGAATAACGGTTTTGCCGATAAGGTGGCCGAAACGCGGGTCTTTCGGGTTAACGGCTACAGCGACGTCGGCCATGATGGTTTCGGGGCGAGTGGTAGATACCAGCAACTGCCCGCTGCCGTCTGCCAATTTGTAGCGTATGGTGTAAAGTTTACTCTTGGAGGGTGTCATGATTACCTCCTCGTCTGACAAAGCCGTGCGCAATACAGGGTCCCAGTTTACCATGCGACGCCCACGGTAGATAAGCCCTTCTTTGAACAACTCGGTGAATACGCGCGCTACCTCCGGGGCGTATACGCTGTCCATGGTGAAGCGCTCGCGCTCCCAGTCACAGGAGCAGCCCAAGCGCTTGAGCTGGTTGATGATGATGCCGCCGTGTTTATCTTTCCACTCCCACACCATCTTCATGAAGTCCTCGCGGCCTACATCATAACGTGTACGGGGCGGGGTCTCTTTGGCAAGCTCTTTTTCTACTCGGGCTTGTGTGGCGATACCGGCGTGGTCCGTACCGGGCAACCACAGTACTTCTTTGCCCTCTTGGCGAGCACGGCGTGCCAAAATATCCTGAATCGTGTTGTTGAGCACGTGACCCATGTGCAGTACACCCGTTACATTGGGCGGGGGAATTACGATGCTGTATGCGGGGTTGGCAGACTGCGGGTCTGCATGGAAACAACCCTCTGACATCCAGCGGGTTTGCCATTTTTCTTCTACAAAATTCGGTTCGTAAGCCTTGGGCAATTCAGTCATGACGCGCGAGACTATACACTATATCCCACGCTTTGGCAAGCTTTTTGTTAATTTTATGGTGAATTGATGTCCAAAAGAAAAGACCACGGTAAGCTTGCCGTGGTCTTTTGAAATTTGTTATTTTTGTTGCTCTTTACGAGTAGGCGGATTCTACGCGGTGGGCAACATCCTTGTAGCCGTAGTCCACCTCGTAAATGGCCTTGAAGTTTTCCAAAGATTTCTCTTTGTTGCCCGCAGTTTCGTAAAGAAGACCAATCATGTAGAGAATTTCCTTCTTGGTGTCGTCCATGGCAACCAGTTCTTTGTCGGCATCTTCCAGCTGGCGGATGGCCATGTCGGTCATGTTCTTGGCTGCATAGCACTTGCCGAGCATGAGCATGGCTTTGATGCGAATGTTCGGGTTGGTGCGGGCGCGCTGCAAGGCGGGGATTGCCTCGCTCTGCATGCCGGCATCGAACAGAGCCTGTCCGTACTTGAACTGCAGTTGGGCATCTGTGGGGTTGGCTTCCACTCGAGCCTTGGCGTCTTCTACTACCGCAAGGGCTACTTCTTTCTTGCGTGCGTCGTAGGCGGCTCGAGCTTCTTCGTTGGTGGGGTCTGCTGCCAGCACTTGCTCGTAGTAGGCAAGCTCGGCTTCCAGTGCCTTCTCGTGCATTTCGGAGGCTTTGTCGTTAATGGATACGTCTGCCCCGCCGCTGAGCTGGAATGCGTAGGCGTAGAATGAGTACGAATTGGCGTAGTCTTCCATCTGCTCGTAGATGGAGGCAATGTCTTTCACCACCTGCAGATTGGTGTTATCAACGGCATATTGCTCGGAGAGCTGAGCAAGGCGTTGCTCCATTTCGGCTCGGGTAAGGCCCATCTTGTCGGCGCTTTCCAAATCGGTGGTGGCGTTGGCGTTCTTCATCTTGGTGCGGAAGTCGCCGGAGCCCTCCCAGTTACCTTTCTTCATGGTAGCGCGGGCAGAGCAGTCTTTTTCACCGCGCTGGGCAATGGCGTCCGTGCGGTCAATTTTCAGGATTCGGGTATAAGCATTGGCAGCCTCGGCAAACATCTCGTTTTTGATGTAGTGATTGGCCAGCAGGTGCAGGTGCTTCTTCGGGTTGGGCTGGCCCTCACATATTGTCTCCATGGCAAAAGCTGCCAGGGTGGGCAAACCTAAGTCGTTGGCGGCGTTGAAAAGCGCCTCGTTTGCCGTGACAGAGTAGGGGTCTTTCTCTAACTCGTCTTCTACGCTCACAATTACGGTAGCAGGATCTTTGCGTGAGGTGGTAAGACGCATGCCTCCGAAGAGGGAGGAGCGGCGCCCGGCATCCGGTGTGCTCTTAATCTCGCAAGCGCGCAGTACCTTTCGCCCTTCCAGGAAACCGGGGGCACGTTTGATGAGCGTTTTGAGAATGCTGACAGCGTATTTGTAGTTTTTTGCAGCCACGGCTTGCTGAGCCTTAACCCAGAGGGAGGCTTCTGCCGGCTCGAGCTGGCGGTCGGTGATAATGCTGATACTCATAAGTGTGTGTAAGAAAAATATGCGGCGATTACGGCACGTATATATGCCGTAACTCAGTACGTTCACTATATATACCACATTGTCTGCGTGATTTCAATCTTGTTTTTTGAAAAAAATGTGGCAAAATGAACGGCGTGATGAGGATAGATGCCATATTGAGCCGTTTCGGCTATTGTTCTCGCCGCGAAGCTGCCGCTTGGGTGAAGCGTGGGCGTGTTACCGTGCCGGGAAAAACATTGCGGTCTGCCGCCGACAAAGCCGAGCCTGCCGAGGTGCTGATAGACGGTAAGCCTGTAGAGTTTGTCAACGGTTTGTATGTGGCTCTTCATAAGCCTTTGGGGTGTACGTGCAGCCATAAAGAGGAGGGGGAGTTGGTATACGATTTACTGCCACCACAGTGGCTCAACCGTAGCAATGGTGTGAGCACTGTGGGGCGTTTGGATAAAGAGACCTCGGGCCTTTTATTGCTGACGGATGACGGCGCGTTCGTGCATGCTCTTACCAGCCCCAAAAAGCATGTGCCCAAGGTGTATGAGTTTGAAACCTCGGTGCCCATCCCCGAGTCTGCCGTGGCTGCCTTCGCATCGGGGGATTTTATGTTAGAGGGAGAGACCACCCCGTGCTTGCCTGCCGAGCTGCAAATCCTTTCTCCTCGCCACGGGCAACTCACCCTGCACGAGGGGCGTTATCACCAAGTACGCCGCATGCTGGCTGCCGTGGGGGCTCCCGTGGTAAACCTCTCGCGCATTGCCATCGGCTCTTTGCGTTTGGAAACTTTGAATCTTGCCCCCGGCGAATGGGTAGAAATTGACCCCTCTCTCTTTTCATGAGCTATGACATGCCCATAGCCGTGCAAGCTGATTTTACCGTGCTGTATGAAGATGCCGCCGTGCTGGCGGTAGATAAAGCAGCGCCACTGCTTACACACCCGACCGGCGACAAAAATGAGCCTACGTTGTGGCATGGTGTGCGCGAGCTGTTGGCTTACGAGCTTGCCTGTGGCGGTCAGGTGTCGTTGGTAAATCGGCTCGACCGCGAGACCAGCGGTATCACCCTTGTTGCCAAAACGGCCGAAGCTGCGCGAGAATTGGGTAAGGCTATGCAGCAACGACTCTTGCACAAAGAATACCTGGCCGTTGTGTTAGGCTCCCCGTTATGGAGCTCTGCCTGCTGTGCCGAGCCTATTTTGCGTATGGAAGAGGTGGCAGAAACCCGCATTCATGTGCGCCAATGTTGCCACCCGCAGGGACGCCCCTGTCACACGGAGTTTGACGTGTTACTGCGTGTGCCGGCGCGGCGTTATTTGCCCGCTATGTCGTTGATTCGCTGTGTTCCCCATACCGGCCGTATGCATCAAATCCGTGTGCATCTTGCCCACCTGGGGTATCCCATTGTAGGCGATAAAATATATGGCGGTGACGAACAGAACTACTTGGATTTTATTGAAACCGGCTGGACCCCGCAGCTTGCCGCCCGTTTATATTCTGAGCGTCACGCGCTTCATGCCTCTGCGCTTGCTTTTCCACTCGGTGGTACTACGATAAACGTCAACAGCCCCATGCCGAGTGACATGAGGCTGCTGTTAGAAGAGGCTTGAAATACACTCTTACGGCAATCGCCAACTTTGGCGCAGTTTGGCATATTCTGCACGCGGAAGCAAAATATAAACGGGTTTGCGGGCGGGGTCTATACGGGCAATGATGGCTCGCAAGTTCTCCTCTGCCATAGAGGTGCAGCCTGCCGTGGCAGATTTGCCGCCATTACGCCAGATATGAAAAAAGATGGAGGACCCGCCCCCCACAACGACGCCGCCTTTGCGCTCGGGGGTGTTGTGGCAGATGAGCATTTTAATGCTGTGCGGGTAGTCGGTTTGTCGCATTTGCTCCCGGAGCTCCCATTCGGTACGGGCCGGGTGGTCCAAGCGCACATGGCGATTGTAGTAGCGGGCATCGGTGGTGTTGGTAACCCACAAATCTTGGGGCCCCACTTTTACGTATGGTATGTTCTTGTTGTGCTTGACCGGCGTTTTATGGGTAACCCAAAGCCCGCCCAAAGAGAATATACCGGCGGGGGAGCGCCCATCCCCTTCTTTTTTAAGGGTGGCATTGCGGGTGTTGGGGTGCAGCCCAAGCCCCCATACCAGCCCGTTTTTGCCGAGTCTGCCCGGGTATGGCCCCAGCACGCGTTCCCACTGCCCATTGGCGTTTTTCTCAACGACACAGAGCGTTACGTGAGAGTTGTTCCAACCGTCGGCAATGCCGACGACGGCTTGCGTGCAGTCTTTCGGCATGGTGGCACACGCCATCTGCATCAGGCAAAGTATCACCAATAATAAATTCAAAAATTTCTTCATAACTTGCTCATCTTAGCAAGCAATGCGCCCGCCTGCAACGTTGCGTTATGTCAGTAAATCAGAAGAAAATGATGTTTTTTGGTAAAATGTGCCACATTACGCGCTTGCCATAACAGCGTTATGCGAGTATATTAAGCGTGCAAGTTTATGAGCCGGATAAAAGACCAACTGTTTGAAGAAATATTGCAGGCCCGCCAGCGCGTGTATGCTGTGGGCGAGCCTACCCCTCTCCACAGACTTAACCTGCCCGGTGTAGATGCTGTGGTGTTTGCTAAGCGAGAGGACCTCGGGCCTATTAAAGCTTATAAATGGAGAGGTGCCTACAACTGCATGGCTAAGCTTACCCCCGAGCAACGTGCCGGCGGTGTTGTGGCTGCCAGTGCCGGTAACCACGGGCAGGGTGTGGCTCTCGCGGCTGCTCGTTTGGGGTGCAAGGCCCATATCTTTATGCCTCGTTCTACCCCGGCGGTGAAGCAGAACTCCGTGCGTATGCACGGCGGAAAAAATGTGGAGATTGTGCTCACAGGCGACTCTTACGATGCTGCATCGGCCGCTGCGCATGAGTTTGCGCACGCCAACAACCTGACCTTTGTACACCCTTACGATGACTTAGCCACGATGGGGGGGCAGGGTACTCTTGCCGATGAGGTTGTTATGAGTGGTCATGGCGCTTTCGACCGTGTTTACCTGCAAATAGGCGGTGGCGGTTTGGCTAGTGGTGCTGCCTGCTGGTTCAAAAAGTTTTGGCCCAATTGCAAGTGTATAGGGGTTGAGGGGATAGACCAAGCCTCTATGTCGCTTGCGGTAAAAACCGGCGAGCGTCGCGAACTGCCGTACGTAGACGTGTTCTGCGATGGTACTGCCGTGCGCAAAGCCGGCGAAAATACTTTTGAGCTGTGCCGTGAGTTGTTGGATTCTTTTGTCACGGTTTCTAATGATGAGGTATGCCAAGCTATTCGCGCTTTGTGGAACAGTCTGCGCGTGGTCCCCGAGCCTTCCGGCGCCATGGGCTTGGCCGCTCTGCTGCAAGATTGGGATGCCGGTAAGATTGCTCCGGGCGAAAAATGCTTGGTTGTGCTCTCCGGTGGCAATATGGATTTCTCTCAGCTCGGGGTAGTGGCTGCCCGTGGTGGCGTGCGTGAAACTAACCGCAGCCTGCGTTATCTTCGCATCCCCATGGAGACCAAACGCGGACAAATCCTCAAGTACCTCTCTCATATCCCTGTCGGTGTGCAGTTGATGGATGTGCAATACGGCCGCATCGGCGGCGATATTCAATACCCTGTATTCGGGGTTTTGGGTACGGATGAGCAATTCGAGCAAATTCGCGTCGGCTTGGCAGAGCACGGCTTGCAGGCAGAGGATGTGACGAATGATGACGATGTAATCTTCCGTATGATTTCGTATGACCGCGTGCATATCTCTCACCCGGCTTTCTTTGTCATTGAGTTCCCCGAGCGCCCCGGTGCTTTCTCTGAGTTTATGAGTGCCATGGGCAAATATGCCAACCTTTGCTATTTCAATTATCGGTACTCCGGTGAGCAAGTGGGGCGTGCCATGGTGGGCCTCGAGTTCCAAACGCGAGAAGACCGCGATACCTGCCGTGCCCTCGCAGAGCAAATGCAGGGTACCACCATTCAGCGTATCCACGAAATGCCCGACCACGTGCGCCGCCGTGTGCTCGACTCTATGTCGCCCGCCCCGCACGCTTAAGCTTTCCACCCTATGTTGATTCTGGCCTCGCAATCCCCCCGCCGTCGCGAGCTGTTGGCCCGCGAGGGGCTCGAGTTTACCGTCATCGTGCGAGACACCGACGAGGTGCATGACGCCTCCCTCTTGCCCGAGGAGCTTTGCGCCCGTAATGCCGCCGCTAAGGCTGAGACCGTGGCTGCAGACTACCCGCACGCCACCGTCATCGGGGCTGATACCCTCGTCTTCATCGACAATACCCCGCTGGGAAAACCTGCCGACGAAGCAGATGCTATTGCCATGCTCTCCCGTTTGCAGGGGCGTACACACTGTGTTTGCACCGCTGTGGCCGTTATCATGCCCGATGGCGAGCGCCGCGATTTTGCAGAAAAAAGCTACGTCACTTTCCGCCCTCTTACCCGAGAGCAAATTCTGCACTACATGAGCTTGGTACACGTATACGATAAAGCCGGTGCCTACGCCATCCAAGAACACGGCGACCTCATCATCGAATCCTTCCAAGGAGACCTCGATAACGTTATCGGGCTCCCCGTCGCTTCACTCTTGCAAAAACTGGGTGTCTGATTGCTGCCCCGGATTTTCTGCAAACGAAAAATGACGGCGCAAGCTTTTGGGGGAACAACTGTTTCATATCTGCTGAAAAATAGTGCATTCTTGCAAACATGGTGTGATGGACGCCATATGTTAGGCCCCCGTTGTATGTTTCGAGTATCTCGATAGCAAAGGCGCGCTTACCTCATAAAAAGGGGCAGGGGGTTGCCGTTGGAGATGAAGCTGTACAAGGCAAGACCCACGTAGAAGGATATAATCAATACCAGAATAATGGAAACAAAGCTTGCGCCGGGGCGTGCCCAATCTGCCCGCATAAACTGAACTCGGCGTTTGATGGCCTGCTCTTGTTGCAATTTCTTTCTTTGTTCTCGGGACAAGTGCCCCCCCAGCTCGGCTGGCTTATCGCGTTTTTGCTCCTCTTTTTTGGGGGGTGGGGCGTCCTTTGCTTTTTCGTTGTTTGCCTCACTCTCCGGCGTTGTAACCAAGTTTAACCCGATAACTTGAAACTCTGCATTGCCAATGGTGTATTTGACGCCTTCGCGAAGAATCGTTTTATCTTCTAACTTAACCGCATCTGCGTAGGTGCCGTTGGTAGACCCCAAATCTTTCAGCTCAAAGCCCGCATTTGTATAGGTAATGCTGCAATGGCGGCGCGACACGCCCGTTGCTTCGGGCATGGAAACTTCGCATTCTTCATCGCGCCCGAGCACGATAACTTTGTCGGGGGTGGCCTCTAAAATGGCTCCCCGTTTTTCATTGTTGATGGTAATGAGAAGTGCCGGCATATTGGTGGGGGTGGGGCTCAGTTGACTTCAATGTGGAGTTCTTTACGCTTCTTATCACGTTTTTCTCTATCTTTAGCTTTTTTCTTAGCTCTTTCTGCACGGCGCTCCTCCGGGGTGGTTCTGTGCTTTAGGTTGCCCCACAGGTTCATGAGGGTGGGGGAGAGCTTGCCATAGTCTGTGTTAGGGTCTAACTTGTTAACTTTGCGTATCAACCCCTTAATCTTATTTCCCTGCACATGCTCTCTGCGAGATTGCCCGATGTAGAGATTGTAAGCAGCTTGGCGGTCTCGGGGGCGTAGCGCTTCATCGCGGAACACGGCTTCGCAATCTTTTGCCATTTTGGTGAAATCCGGTTCAAAATCCGGATGCAAGAATCCGTCTTTTGTATCCAGCTGTGCATACATGAAGTCTCGCGCATTGAATGTCAACCTGCGCACATACCCAAGCTTGTCCTTGGGGTCGGCCTCTCGTATCATGTCCACCAAGTTATCCGGGGCGTTAATCGGGAGGTCTGCCACTTGCGCCAGTAATTTGGCTCTTTCTTCACCTTGCACGTTTTGTGCCTTAGCCAGCAGTTCTTGTTGGGTGCGCAGAGCTTGGACGTTTTTCTGTATATTTTTGACACCCTCCGTACATGCGGGATCGTTGCCTAAATAGTCACTGCCTTGCATGGTGGCATACAAGCGCCCGTTTTTATCAAAAAACATGACGGTGGGGCAAACGGAAAAGGGCGGGTGTGGCAATCCTTGCCCTTTGTGCGAGTCTTTCTCTGCCTCTGCACTGTGTTTGTCTTCGTAAAACGGCACGGCCACAAGTACGGCATCGCCGGCAGCTTCTTCCGTTTGTGCAGATTTCCAAAAGCTATTGAGCAACATAACACTGCGGCGATTCCAATCCGGGCCGTAGCAGTATACGATAACGCCATCGCTGCCGGCTTTGTCAAGTGCTTCTTTGTAGCTTTCTGCTCTTTGCGCAGCCTCGCAGATGGTGGATGCTATTACCATGCTTGCGAGGATGATAAATTTACTTAACTTTTCTATTATCATATACAAGTATGGCTTTCAGGTTGATTTGTGCTTCTCCGGATATGGCGTGGTCTGTAATACGTATGTATTTTGCAGAGGGGTGATTTTGCTTCAGGTTGAGGCGTACCATTTCTTTTTGCGCTTCTTCACGCGAAAGCTCCACCAGGTGTTTCCATGTCTTACCGTCAACCGAGGTTTCTACTATAAGGTACCCTTTGTTCGACAGGCAGCCATTGCCCACCAACACGATACCACCTATATTTTCTCTCTTTTGCAACTCAACAGTCACGTATGATGCCGTGTTGGGGGCGGTGCAGATGCTGCCGCCTTTCTCTGTAAGAGCCGCTGCGTGATAGAGAATTTGCGTTTGGTCATCATCGTATGAGCCCGGGCGTACCAAGCCCCCGGCGGATATCAGGTTGCCGCCCACGCGCTCAAATGAGGGCATGTTCTTGCCGGAGTCCAAGTAGCCTGCACTCCACAGGTTTGCCAGCTCCATATCCCCGATTTCTTCTGCACCGCGTATCATTCCCATGCTGATGCCGTCTTTGGCGGCGGGGTATCTCGCTACGGCATCATGTGCCATGGCTTCCACTTTTCTGAAGAAGCTCTTGCTTTCTTTGTGTGCCGTGACCACTACCCATGCCATCCACGGCCCGAAATCCGGGTTCTTCGCTATGGTGTCGATTAGCATTTGCATGTATCGCTCTTTGTATGCCAATGATTTACCCAGCGAATTGTATTGCGTGTCGAGCAGGGTGCGGTATTCCCATTGTTCTTTTTCTGCCGTGCTCAGGTTGGAGAAGTAACTCTCAAAAGCCACCAGTTTTTGCTTGGGCGAGTGCAGGGCTTTGAGCATGCCCGGGTACACTTTTTCTTGCAACAGAAAAGCGCAAGATTTAGATTGTTGACCGGCCAGCGATTCACATACAAATTGGTTGACGCCTAACCATCGGAGCGGGCGCTTTCCTAATGATTTGTTGGCTGCTTCCATGTATAATCCCCACACGGGCTTATACAGAGGTTGCATCTGCACCGCAAGTTCGTATACGGTTAAGGCTCGGGCGGGGTTACGTTGCTCTGCCAGTATGCTGGCCAATGTGACAGCCATTTGCGCGTCTCTTGTGATGGCGCCCCTGCTGTACATATCTTCTTGCATCTGCAAGGCACTCCAAGTGTATTCCCCCCAAATGCTCCAATGGGGGCTGCGCCGTTCCTCCGGGTTCAAGGAGTTTGCCGGATGCCATGCTCCGTCAAAGTATACGGCATAGGCGCAGTGGCCGGGCTCGCCCATGGTGATGGCCGGTACACCGTACGAACATGCGGCCGAGGCACCGAAATGTGATAACCCACCGCATACCGCGCCCACATCTCGCGTCTCTTTTGCAAAGTTGCCGGGGTAGAGTACGTCAAAGGGCTGGTAATACCATTCGCTGTGAATGGAGTCTCCGTACACGTTGGTAGGCAAATAGGGCACTTGGTAACACATGCCTACGTAAGCCGATGCCGGGGCGGCGCAGTTGTCTCTTAACCAACGCATAGTGGTTGCCGTGCCGAAGGGGCTGTTGCCTTTCCACCCGCACACATAGCGCAGTTGCCAATCGGGCAGTTCCCAGAACCGTGAGTGCAGCAACCCTTGGTCAATGCTTTCTGCAAAATACAGGTAGCGTTCGCGCGCAGCTCGGTATACGTCTTGTTTGTTGCGGCCTCGCTTGCGGTCCCCCGGTAGATTGGGCATAAAATACCCCAGTTTTCTCATCTCATCCAGCTCTTCTTTGCTGAGCTCTTTTTCCTCGCCGTACCAGCCGTTGCGGGCAAATTCTGCTGCAATGGCGCCGGCTACACGGCGCTTCAGCCATGGGCTCGCCGCCAATCCATCCGGCGGTGTATCTTTATCCATATGGGGGTCTACCTGCCGAAAATGTGCTATCATCCCCAGTGCTACTTCTGCGTTTGTTAATTCGCCATCGTATACAAAACCGCTCAACCATTCCAAATCGTTAAGTAACGGTGCCAGTAACTCTCTGGTAGGTGCATGGCGCATCAGTTTTGCCAAATTATCTAAGTTGCAGCGGTTCAGTAGTTCCCACTGGGCTAACATTAAGCGTGTTTCCGGGTCTGTTAACAGGGCCTCCACGCTCTTTTGGTCTGTGCCTTTCAATCGAGAGCGTATCTTTGAGCCCAATCTTCGCTTGAGTGTTTTTGGCGAATTCCAGGCAGATGTTGCAGTTTTACCGGTAAACGTTTGCTCGCGGAAGGGTTTGTCAGCCTCTTCTTCAGGATTGAAGCGGGGTCTGTAAGAGGTAATGCGCCTGGGGGTGGTGTTCTCACCGGAGGGGTCTTCCGCTTCCTCCTCTTCCTCAATGTCGGGGTAGTATTCTTCTGTATCCGCCAATTCCTCTTCGCCCGTATCAATTGGGGTGTCTGTGACTTCGGGCTTCTTTTCTCCGGGTATGATTTGCCCCGGCGAGTCTGCCGTATTGTCGGGTTGCGTTAATTCTACCACCTCTGCGGGGCCTCCCGTAGTTTTTTGCGGGGTATCTAACCCTTGCTTCAGAAAATCGAGTATGCCGGGGGCGCAGAGATACCCGGCCGTTATCCCCACGATAGCGGTCAGTGTTAATGTGTAAATGGGCTTGATTCTTTTCATGCACCCGTTCTCGTTGTTTATTCTCAATATTGTAACAAAATGATAACAGAGTGCAAGCTTTTTTGTGGCTCGGTGAGTGGCCGGGTAGTGGAATCTGTATTCCTTTGTCGAGTCTGTTATTTTTTATGGCTTGCTGCGTTGTAGTGTGGCCAATTTGTGAAATGAGGCTTGTAACAATATTGATTTGGGTGTATAATGTGCGTACCGTGGTATACTTCTCTCTCTTTGGTGTAAAAGTGAAGATACATCCTTCCATTTGGGTGTCTCTGGCCCTCATGGCGTATCTGCTTTGTGGCACAGAATACGGTATTCTCGGCATGGCTCTTTTTGTGATTGCCGGTTTCTTTTGCATCTTTGCGCACGAGATGGGGCATGCCCTTGCCGGCCGATGGTTAGGGGCTTGCCACCCCGTTGTTGACATGGCTTGGCTGGGTGGTTCTTGTTCTAACCATGTGTGCAACATGTCCCGTACTAAGCTAGTCATTACGGCGCTGTCCGGCCCTCTTGCCTCTATGGCGCTTGCTTTACCGGTTCTCTTATGGATGACTTTTGCTTATGGCGATGCCGACGGTGCAGCCTTGCGCTTGTTGGCTATGGTGTGCGGTTTGGTGCCGGCCTCTGTGTTGGAGTTTTGTCCTCCTAATATCGTGCTGTTTTGCACCTACATGGTGCAGGTGGCTGTATGGTGGTCTGTGCTCAACCTGTTGCCTATTTTTCCGCTGGATGGTGGTGTGGTAGTGCATCAGTTTGTTGCCAGTCCGCGTAAAATGCACATGTTCAGTATCATATCCGGTGCTGTGCTGGCACTGGTATTTTTGAGCATAGGCCTTTATGCTATGTTTTTCATCCTTCTTTTCTTGATTTTTATCAATTACCAAGGGTTGAAACACTCACCATATTGATTTAATTCTTATTTTGATTTACTCTATGAAAAACGAAAAATTGATTGCCGTATCCCGCTCTGCTTGGGCCGGGCAAATGGTAGGCGATGCCCTTGGGGCGTCGGTAGAGAGCCGTAGTCGCGCCGATATTTTGGCGCGTTACCCTCACGGCTTGGATGAAATGTTGCCGGGGTCTCCCATCTTCGGCTACCGCCCCGCCGGGTCGGTGACGGATGATACCCAGATGGCTTTGTGTTTGCATCACTCGTTGCTGGATGCCGGGTGTTGGTCGCCGCAGGCTGCCATGGCTCGTTATATGGAGTGGTTCCGCACCGGGCCTCCCGATGTCGGTTGTGCTACCAGTGCAGCTCTGATGGGGCGCCCCATGCCTGAATCTCAAGGCAATGGCACTCTTATGCGTGTAATGCCTTTGGCGCTTTGGGCTGCTGCGCATCCCGGTTGCGATTGGGAAACCGCCGTGCGTGAGGATGCCGCCCTCACTCACCCGAATCCTAATAACGCCGACTGCAACGCCGTGTTTGTGTATGCCATGCTGCAAGCCATGGAGCAGGGGGCTACCCCGCAATCCGTCTATGCTGCAACCTTAGATTGGGGGCGTTCTCACCCTATCAGCCCCGTTGTTTGCAAGGCGGTTGAAGATGCTGCCACCGTGCGCCCTGTTTGTGATTTGCGCAACTCCGGCTGGGTGGTACTTGCCTTGCATGTGGCGTTCTATCAACTGTTGCATGCGGCAGACCTTCGCTCCGCTTTGGTAGATGTTGTTTCCTCCGGCGGGGATACTGATACCAACGCCGCCATCACGGGTGCCTTGTTGGCTACTTTGCATGGCCATGATTCGCTGCCCACTACGTGGTTGGAGGCCGTCCATGCTAACAATTCTGCTGAATACACGCAGCTTTTGCCTCAGTTGGAGGAGTAGATTATAGTCGCACTGTAAAACGCAAGGTTTCTTTCACTTTTCTTGCGCATTTTCTGCCCGTTTTCAGAAAATGCGCTTTTTTGTGTAGAAAAATCAAATTTTCTTGCGTTGTATTTTCAAGGGTTTATGAAAATTGTGATAAAAAAGTGAAAATTTTTAGAAAAATCGGCTTGACGTTCGGTCTCGTTTCTGGTAAGATTTTCGGCACACCGTCACGGTGAAGCCCGAAAGGCCGAGCGGCTCAAAACGAGCAAGGCGAGGCAAGGCCGGGCGAGGCAGTTTTCAAGTTTACTGACTTTCTGGATGCTGAGGCTGAGTTGTAAAACTCGCCACCGGATTACAACCTTCCGGGTGGAGCATCGGAGAGGATAAAGAGAGGGAAGGAAAAGGTCGTGACGCGTGCCGTGGCCTGCGCCGAGATGAAACCCTGCGGGGTTTCGGAGCGATGGTTACACGGTACTGATGAACTTGAAAAAAGTTCATTGGTCCAGCAATTTCTAAAATAATATATTATGGAGAGTTTGATTCTGGCTCAGAACGAACGCTGGCGGCGTGGAT
>SUVK01000086.1 GCA_015062055.1 Akkermansiaceae bacterium | reverse complement strand
TTCAGCGACCTGTAGCCCTCAAAAAAGAGTAATTTGCTAATTATACGTGAATTATAGAAATTACGGTGCGCTAATTATGTCCGAAACACTTATGTCGATTTCGGTGCGCATTTTTGTCCGAATACGGGAAGAGCTCGTCCATGCCTGTGTTTTATCTCGCTTTTTTCACATTCTGCGTTATAATCTTGCGCATGAATAGCAACGAGTGGAATAGCATAACCGTGGGCGATGATGAAAAACCGCAGGTCAACATGGACGATTTGCGCGAGTTGGCCGCCGATTTGGACCCCGATGATTTTGATGAACCCGTGCAAGAGTTTTTGGACGAGTTGATGAAGGCCGACAATACGGACGACCTGAAAAAAGCAGCCACGTTATTATTACAGGATGAGGTAGATTTTTCGCCCGAGATGGCAGCCATGGGCATAGAACCCGATGTAGACCTCATCACGCTATTGATAGCCACGGGGGCAGATGTAAACGCGCTCAACCCCTATGGGCAAGCCCCCCTGCACGTAGCTGCCAAATACGGCTATACCCCTATTGTCGAGATGCTGCTGGCGGCAGGGGCAAAGGTAACGGTGCTGAGCCACGATAACAAGTTCGCCATTGATTTTGCCACGACGCCCGAGCTGAAGGCTCTACTGGCACTGCCGGATGTGTTTGAGAGCGACACCACCCCTCTCCCCCCCGAACTGCAAGAGCTTATGCGCGAGGCCGAGGGAGAAACCCACACCTGCACCTGCGGGCACGACCACGCCTGCACCTGTGGTGACCACGGCCACCACCACGGCGAAGATGGCACCTGTACCTGCGGGCACTGAGGCAAATAGTCATTTATCTTCCAATCGGTGGACGGATGTGCGCTGAAACTACAAAATCCATTTGAGCAATTGCTCCATATCGTGCTCGGAGTAGCGCTGGTCGAGCGGCAGAGGCAAGAGCGTACGGGCGAGCCGATTTTCGGTATCGCCCGCATCTGTTGCATCTATTACCTCGGGCCAATACAGGGGCAAGCGCACACCGGCCTCAATCAAAAAATCACGTAAGCCGGGGATACCGCACACCAAGGGGTAACACATGGGCGCGCAAGCAGGTGTGGACGGCAGCATCAAGCGGTTAATGCCGGACAATGCACGGTGCAACACCGCATAATTTAGCAAGCGTTGTTCTGCGGCAGCCTGCCACGGTGTACGGCACAGCAATTGACGGGATAACTGCCCCATGCGCTTGGGAGGCGAGCTCAGGGCATCTTCTGCAGCCTGCACGGCAGCATCGCTTGCATACCGAAACAAATCTGCCGTGCGGGTATCGGATTCTGCATCGGGAGGCAAATCAAACGCAGCGGCATCAACCCCCACGGCAATACCGCCGTCTGCCATACCGGCAAACTTACGCGGGCTATAAAAAGCAGGCACACCCGGCAGGGGCGGGTAATAGAAAGCCGTAGTGGCATCTACCACCACCGCACAAGGGGCTGCGGCCACGGCAGCAGCCACCGCCTCGCCGGTCAACCCGAAATAGTTGACAAGCAGCAACACATCGTGTGGCGCCATATCGGCGGTCAACACCGGGTGCAACTGCGCATCTACCGCATAGCGCACCACAGGTATACGCAGGCGGGCCAGAGGCTCCAACACGGTGTTACACATAAAGCGAGGCACCCACGCGCGGTGCGGCGTATAGGGTAAACAGCGCAAAATACATTCAAAAGCAGCGCGCCCACTGCTCACCCACAGCGTGTGCTCAGATTCGGGGTATAGCGGTGCCGCATCATCCGGCCCCGTCAAGGGCTGCACAGCTATGGCGCCCCCCATGTGCAGCGGGGACTTCATTTCTTGCGGCGCTTCTTTTGCGGCTTTGCCGGGGGCGGGGTCGTTTTTTCAATAATGAGAGTCCCCTTCATACCGGCATCGTTAAACGTACCGCCGAACAAGCGTAGCGCACCATACGACAAGCTGTCAATCGTGGCACCATACATCTCGCAATCGGCCTTGTAGGCGGCATCAATCTCGGCGCGGTCCAGCGGGGCTCCCTCTTTGAGGGCATGGTACAGCGCATCGTGCCGCAAGCTGGGCATCAAGTGGGCAAACTCGGTATGCCCTACAGAGTTGCCATCCCACTCATAACCTGCATACAAAATAAAGGTATGCCCGCGGGCCTCCATCACCACATGGTTAGGGTCATAAATCGATATCCCCTTCCACCATCCCACATTCACATTGGGGTCTTTCCACTTGAGTGTTTTTTTGGTAGTCAGGCAAAAACCCGGTGCTTTCTCTTCATTGTAGCTGTACCAGCAATTCTCTTTTTGAGCTTCGGCAGCAATGGCGGGGTCCATGGTTTTACCGGCAGCACTACCACCGGCATCAGCCAAAGCAGAGGCCACTATGCAACTATTCCCCATCACGCAAAACAAGGCAAAGGCCGCAACTTTGGCAATCGCATTCATAACGTCTCGGGCGCGTTTATTTGAGTTTTCTGCGAGTGACAAGGTACACCTTATCGCCGTGGCGCACCTTGGTATCGAGCGCCACCAAAGCCCTCGCCCCCTTGGGTGCCGTTTGCACCACACGCGTAATACCCGCCTCGTCGTCACAACGCACCTCGGGCACCACCAAGCTGACAATTCCCGTGGTGGGGCCGGTAATTTCAATCTTATCGCCCGGCGAAAGCGGGTGAGCCTCCAAACGAATCTCGGCCACCTTCACTTTGGGGTACCAGCGCAACACGCGCCCCAAGTGGTGGCGTTGCTCCAGCGCGAGACTGTTAGAGCACCCGCTCCACGTCTCCCACTCTTCCCCCAAATAATAACCACCGTGCCAGAACTGGCGGTTGAATACACGCTGCAACTCGGCCTCCCAGGCATGCACCTTCTCGGGGGTCCACTCTCCCGTGGCGCAGGCGGTTACGGCCTCCTTATACACCGAAGTAACGGTCGACACATATGACTCAGAGCGCCCTCGCCCCTCCAGCTTAAACACCGCCACCCCGGCTTCCACCAGCTGGTCTATCACGCGGATGGTGCAAATATCTTTGGGCGACATGATGTATTGGTTATCGATGTCCATCTCGAACCCCGTCTCGGTATCCGTTACACGGTAGGTACGGCGGCACAGTTGGAAACACTGCCCCCTGTTGGCGCTGTGGTTATACGCAGCCAAGCTCATACCGCACTTGCCCGACACCCCGATGCAGAGAGCCCCGTGTGCAAATATCTCAATACGCACCAACTCACCGCTCGGCCCCTTGATGCCCTCTTTTTTGATTCCCTCAATAATGGTGCGAATTTGGGAGAGCTTGAGCTCTCTTGCCAACACCATCACATCCGCATACGCCGCAAAAAATCTCACGGCAGATAAATTGCACACATTAGCCTGTACAGAGATATGAACCTCCAGCCCGATGCTGTGGGCATACGTTATCACCGCCAAATCTGCAGCAATCACCGCATCTATACCCGCTGCCTTTGCCTTGCGCAGCAGCTCTTGCATGGCCTCTACCTCTTCATCATAAATAATGACATTGCAGGTAAGATACGCCTTTGCCTTGCAGGCATGGCACAGGCGCGCCACCTTCGGCAAATCATCCGCCGTAAAGTTGACAGACGAACGCGCGCGCATGTTAAACATGCCCACGCCAAAATACACACTGTCTGCCCCGGCTCTCAACGCCGCTGCCAATGACTCAAATGACCCCGCAGGAGCCATGATTTCCAATCCTTGCATACCCACAGCATACCGATTTACGCTCACCCGGTCAAGGCAAATATTTTCCCGACTCGCCTCTTTCGACATAATTGAGTAGGGGGACTTTCGTCCCCCTCTCACACCACCGTACGTGCCATTTATGGCATACGGCGGTTTCTCGGCGTGTGATTGGTCCCGGAGCTAATGTTCCTGCCGCAACTCTTTTATCTCTCC
>SUVK01000042.1 GCA_015062055.1 Akkermansiaceae bacterium | reverse complement strand
GTCCACAAGGGGGAAGGACTCATTGCCGTCCTTCCCCCTATCCCCCATCCTGCTAGGGCAGTTTGGGCTCCTTTGGAGACTTTTTGGGAGGGCTTTCGGTGTCGCATTTGATTTTACAACTTGCAAAAAAACTCAAATATAAGCTTGCTTATTGACTCAATTCTGTTAGTATAAAATCAACACGAACAACATCATGAACATACTTAAATACGGCTACATCGCCCTCGCATTATTCTCCGGAGCTATCACCACATCAGGCTCAGACTCCGACCGCTCGTACGAAAAAACGATAAATGTAGATACCATTACATGGGAGCAGCTCGACCCCGGTTTGCGTAAATATTACATCAAAACTGTTATATGCGGCTTAGAAAACGCTGATAAGCTCATGACGGGAGATGATCCTTTAAATGCCATCGCGACAGTAATGGAACAAGCGCTTCAAGTGGACGCCTCCGACTTAACCGGCGAATATAAGGCATACTATGAGGCGTCGCTCCCCCTCACAAAGGCTATAATCAGCGACATAAGAAAGGCTGATAGAATACCTTTACCCACCAGCATGAGTGAATTAGGCACCTATCAACAGAAGGTGATGGATACCATGCTGGCGATTCGTGCTAAACATCAATCAGAAATAGATGAAATAAACCGCAAATACCCCAATGCTGCGGCTTTGTTTGATACACCTCGCCCCGGTATCGA
This sequence comes from Akkermansiaceae bacterium, assembly GCA_015062055.1. Lineage (GTDB taxonomy): Bacteria > Verrucomicrobiota > Verrucomicrobiia > Verrucomicrobiales > Akkermansiaceae > Akkermansia. Next base: position 22,833 of record SUVK01000042.1, on the reverse strand, counting down.
AGAACCCAAAATTAACGAATTGTTCAACAAAAAGTTTAATCTTGAACAAATGGTTTATGATAATATGATGCGTTCCTCTTCCCGGGAAGAAGGCATACGCAAAACTGTTCAAGAATTAAGGAACATAGCAGAATCTCAAAATTAAAAATTCATACCCATTGCTTACCACCGGGAGCAGTTCAAGGAGCTGCTCCCGGATTATTTTTGCCGACAAAACGATATTTTTATGACATAAGGCAGGCACTGATAATGAAAAGGCTTGATTTTCGTGGGCGGGTGTATTATAGTCGCGCGCGACATGTCAGAACGCAAAAATCCGTATCCTTTTGATGTATTTGAGCCCAAATGGCAAACAGTTTGGGACTCTGAGAAGACTTTCAAAGTATTAAACCCCGGGGAGGAAGGCTTTGATGCCGGCAAGCCTAAGTGCTATGTGCTGGATATGTTTCCCTACCCCAGCGGAGCCGGCCTGCACGTAGGCCACCCCGAGGGCTACACCGCCACCGATATTGTAAGCCGTTATAAGAGAATGAACGGCTACAACGTGCTGCACCCCATGGGCTGGGACTCATTCGGCCTTCCCGCAGAGCAGTATGCCATCAAGACCGGGCAGCATCCCTCCATCACCACCTACGCCAACATCGACACCTTCCGTCGCCAGCTCAAGATGCTGGGTTTCTCCTACGACTGGGACCGCGAGATTGCCACCACCGACCCCACCTATGTGAAGTGGACGCAATGGATATTCCTGCGCCTGTACCACTCATACTACAACGAGGAGCTCAAGAAAGCCCGCCCCGTAAGCGAGCTGGAGGCCAAGGGCTGGACCCGCGAGCAGATTGACAACGTGCGCCTTGCCTACGTGGCAGAGGGCATGGTAAACTGGAGCCCCGACATGGGCACCGTGCTGGCCAACGAAGAGGCAGAGGAGTGGAAGAGCAAGGGCCACATTGTGGAGCGCCGCAAGCTGCGCCAGTGGATGCTGCGCATTACCGCCTATGCAGAGCGCCTTATCGATGAATTGGAGCCGCTTGATTGGCCGGAGAGCATCAAGCTCTTGCAACGCAACTGGATTGGCAAGTCCACCGGTGCAGAGGTCAACTTTGACTGCCAAGGCAACACCATCACCGTGTACACCACCCGCCCGGACACCCTGTTCGGCGCCACCTACATGGTGCTAGCCCCTGAGCATGAGCTGGTAGAGGCCATCACCACCGCCGAGCAAAAGGAAGCAGTGGAAGCCTACAAAGCCGCTTGCGCCGCCAAGAGCGACTTGGAGCGCACCGAGCTGAGCAAGGATAAGACCGGTGTGTTTACCGGGGCCTATGCCACCAACCCCGTCAACGGCAAGCAGATTCCCATCTGGATTGCCGACTATGTGCTCACCGGTTACGGCACGGGTGCCATTATGGCCGTGCCCGCCCACGACAGCCGAGACTTTGAGTTTGCTACCAAGTTCGGGCTGGATATCATTCAAGTGGTGCAGCCGGATACGGCAGACACCCCGTGGCAAAACTTCTGCGGGTACGATGGCACCATGGTCAACTCCGAGCACCTCAACGGCTTGAGCGTGCCCGAGGCCAAAAAGCAGATGACCGCTTGGTTGGAGGAAAAGGGCTATGGTTGCGGCAAGGTCAACTACAAGCTGCGTGACTGGTTGTTCAGCCGCCAGCGTTACTGGGGCGAGCCCTTCCCCATTGTATGGAACAGCAAGGACGGCCACCACTACGCCATCCCCGAGAGCGAGCTGCCCCTGCTCCAGCCCGAGATGGAGGACTTTAAGCCCAGTGGCGACCCCCGTGGCCCCCTGGTGAAAGCCACTAATTGGATTCAGTACAGCGAGGACTTTACCCGCGAGACCAACACCATGCCCCAGTGGGCGGGCTCTTGCTGGTACTACCTGCGCTATCTGGACCCCAAAAATGACAAGGCCTTCATTGACCCCGAGGTAGAGAAATACTGGATGGGCGGTGCTAACCCCGGCGGTGTTGATTTGTACGTGGGTGGTACGGAGCATGCCGTGCTGCACTTGCTCTATGCCCGTTTCTGGCACAAGGTACTGTACGATTACGGTTTGGTATCCACCAACGAGCCGTTCAACAAGCTGGTGAACCAAGGCCTTATTTTGGGTGAGGACAGCCAGAAGATGTCCAAGAGCCGCGGCAACGTGGTGAACCCCGATGACATTGTGCGCGAATACGGTGCAGACTCCCTGCGCCTGTACGAAATGTTCATGGGCCCGCTCAAGGAGGTGAAGCCCTGGCAGACCAAGGGTGTGGAGGGCATCAGCCGATTCCTGGCCCGTGTATGGCGTGTAGCCATGGTAGAAAACCAAGAGGGCGAGTGGGTGCTCTCCGGCAAGATTACCGATGCCGACAACGGAGAGGTAACACCCGTGCGCAAGGAGGTACACAAGACCATCAAGAAGGTGACGGAGGACATTGAGACCATGAGTTTCAACACCGCTATCTCCAAGATGATGGAGTGCACCAACGCCATGACAAGCGCAGCCACCGTAACGGTAACGGATTACGTGCAATTACTGCATGTGCTCAACCCCTTTGCCCCGCACCTTACGGAAGAGCTTTACAGCATTCTGCGCGAGCAATTTACCACCCTGCCCGCCTGCCAGCTTTGCCAACAGACTTGGCCCGGCTTTAACCCCGATTACTTGGTGGAAAACACCAAGGAAATCGTGATTCAGGTAAACGGTAAACTGCGCGACAAGATTACCGTGACTGCCGACGCCGCCAAGGAAGAGGTAGAGGCAGCAGCCCTGGCCTCTCCCCGCATCCAAGAGTTCACCAACGGCAAAACAATCCGCAAGGTGATTGTGGTACCGGGCCGCTTGGTCAACATTGTTGCCAACTGATAACTCCCCACATCACTTTTTACCCCGCGTCGATTTCCCTCGGCGCGGGGTATTTTTATGATAAAAAAGCCACGTAACGAGGGAAAAAAGGCACACGATATAATGGCATACACCTCAATCAATGCAAGAACGGCTACTTCCGTGCCTCGCTTTCATCTTGATGTTTTTTCATAAAGGTTTTGCGCACTTTATCAGCCATATACTTCTGATAAAAAACGTAAAGCATACCCAAGCTCCACCCGATTATCATACCCCACGCCGCGCCTTTGAACGGGACATCCACATGCAAGAGAGCCCCGATACCCGTGCCGAGGGCCGTGAGCATCACCGTGATTTGAGTAACAATAAGAGTATGGCACACACCGCGTATCATGCGGTTGGTAAAAGCATGATCTGCCGCCTGGTGCTCCGCCAGCAAGCGCCGCAATAACTCGGCAATCTCCGCATTATCCGCTTGCGGGGCCATATCCGGTTTCTTTTCGCACGACAACTCCTTGCTTTCTTCGTCCATAAATTAAGCTTTGGAATAAAGAATACCCCATCCCGACACCTTTTGACAAGTAGTAGAACGCAGAAATTTGAAAAAAAATCAAAAAAATGATAATTCGGGGGTTGACCTTGACAAAAGGTATGATAATATGGTGACACGTATGCATGGTGATTTAGAAAAACTTGTAGCAGCCGGCAAGATACCGGCCGACTTTGCGATGCGCTTAGACAAATTCTCTCCCGCCAACTACGTCATGCACCCTGAGTGGGGCGTTGGCAAGGTAGAGGCATGGTCTCTGGCCAAAAATCTCGTAAAGATTGACTTTGAAAAAAACGCCCATTACGTAATGGGCCTCAAGCTGGCATTCAACCAGCTCACACCTGTACCCCAAGGACACTTCCTGATTACCTGTTTTGACGATGCCGAAGGATGCCGCGCCAAAGCCGAAGGAAAAGAGACGATACTGGAGTTCATTGCTTTTGTACTGGAGCACAACTTCTCCCTGCGCGAGGGGATAAATGAAGTGCTCGAGATGCAACCCGAGGACTTGGAGAAGTTCCTCAGTGGTCGCGTCATCCCCGAAGAAAACTGGAAATCCTGGTGGGAGAAAGCCCGCACAGCCATGAAGGAGGACCCGCGTTTCCGCCTGCCGACCAAGAAGGGCGAGAGCATTCGCACCCGCAATGCCGGCAGCGCAGCAGAGGCACTTTTGGCTGACTACACAGAGTCTAACTCTTTAGAGAGCTGCGTACGCATCATCGACCAAAGCCACATCGAAGCAATGGCCGGCGAGTACGGCATAGCAGCCAAACTGGTAAAGGCGATGGAGGAGGACATCGAGAAAGACCGCGCGGAGCCTCAACATGTATTGGAGCTCATCATCATACGCGATGATATACTCGAAGCCACCACCTCTAACGATGCTGCCAAGCAAGCACAGCTTGATGCCGCGCTGAGCGCAGAAGGCGTAGGCGAGCTCAAGACCTTAGCCGAAAAGTTGCAAAGCATCCCCTCCGAGGAGTTGGTACAGTACATCGGCGAGCTTTCCGTTGCCCGCCAAAACAAGGTATACGAAGCCTTGCCCGAGGCTTATCCGGACAATTGGTTGGCGTATACGACCAACATCTTCCTCTTTGGTGGGGCCAAAGCCACGGCCGCCGCAGCAGAGTTCATTATCGCTAAGGGTGGTAAAGAGCAGCTGTTTGCCGACCTGACCAATGGCATATCTCGCCAAACCCTCAGTCCGGATGTTCTCATCTGGATTTGCAATTCTCGCAACGGCGTAGCCAAAGAGCTGGTAGACAAGAACAAGATGCTGCTGGGTGCCCACATTATCAACACCATCGAGCGCGACAGCTCGGAGGGTGGTCCTAACCGCGCCCTGCGTTTACGCAACCGACTTCTGGAAGACAAGGAGCTTGCCCCCGATTTGGTAACAGGCATCTCCGAGCTGGAGGCTCGCCCCTTTGCCAAGTCATTGTACGACTCCTCAGCCCTGCCGGATTTGGACCGCAACCTGTTGTTGGCCAACATGATGAAGGTACATCCTTCCCTGCAGGAGGTAGTACTTGCCCGTGTGCAGGTTAAAGAGAAGCAAGCCCTTTACGTATCGTTGCGCTCTTATGCCGCCCGCAAGGCAGAGTACGAAGAGCTCATCAACGTCAAGATACCCAAGAACAAGCATGATTTGGAAATCACCCGAGCCGAAGGCGACCTTCGCGAGAACGGTGGCTACCAAGATGCCAAGGCTACACGCCAGGTGCTCATGCGCCGTTCGGAGGAGCTTTCTCGCCTGCTTTCTCAGGCAGAGCCCACCGACTTTGCCGATGTATCTTGCGAGCAGACCGGTATCGGCACACAGGTTACCTTCAGCAACAACAAGGGGCTTAATGTCGTGTACACCATCTTGGGTGCTTGGGACTCCATCCCCGAGCAAGGAGTTGTCCCCTACAACTCGAAGCTGGGTGCTCGACTTCTCGGGCACAAAGTGGGTGACTCCGTACGTATTCCGCTTGAAATCGGCGGTGCACAACACAAGATGACCATCCAGTCGATTACGCCTGCTCCCAAGGAGCTCATCTTCCCCGACGAAGAGGCCTGATAAGAGCGAGTACGACACATCCTTTTTTCACCCCGCCATGCACAAAGCATCGGCGGGGTTTTTTGCTTGACAAAAACACCAACTGAGTGTATAGGAATGCGCGACAAAACCGCAAATGGATATGGAGGCACTTTTAACCAATTCAACACTGGTACTCTTCGGCATTCTGTTTTTAGGGCTGGCGTTGGGCAACATCAGCATCAAAGGGATATCGCTGGGGAGCTCGGGCGTATTGTTCGTAGCCATGGCCGCAGGGCACTTCGGGCTGAGCATACCGGACGGTATATCGGCCATAGGCACAGCATTATTTGTCTATTGCGTAGGCTTGGGCGTAGGCAACCGCTTTTTTTCATCTCTGAAAAGCCGTGGCAAAAATTTGTTGATATTGGCCGGCACAATTGTACTGGCCGGCTGGTTAACCGCTTGGGGGCTGTGCCGGCTCGCAGGTATTGACTTAACCGTGGCGGCCGGACTTTTTGCCGGGGCATGCACCAGCACCCCTGCTCTGGCGGCATCTCTGGATGCGGCAAAAGCTGCCGGTTATGATGAATCCGTCATCAACATCGGTTACGGCTTAGCCTATCCCTTTGGTGTAATCGGCATTGTACTTTTCGTACAACTTTTACCCCGCATTCTACGCAAAGGCCTCAGCAAAAATGACAAAGGGAGCGAAACCGACCCGCACGCCATCATTGCGAGGCATGTATGCTGCACCAACCCCGAGGTATTGGGCAAAGACCTGCAAGCTCTTGTCTTGAGCACCGGCATGAGTTGCCGTATCACCCGTATTTTGCGCGATGGCATATTGCGGCCCCTGCGCCCCTCCGACACCCTGAACAGCAACGATGAAGTACTAATGATCGGCGAACGAAAAAAAATAGCTCACGATGCCGCCATCCTCGGGCATTTCACCAACCAAGGCACTAATGCACTTATATGCAAAGATGAAGACGCCAAGGTCATCGTTCTTGCCGATAAAATGAGCAACCGCACCCTCAAAGATTTAGACACCCTCGGCAACTATGGTGTTACCGTATCTCGCATTACAAGACTGGGTAACACCTTCATCCCCACCCCGGATACGGAAATCATACGCAACGATGTGCTGCGAGTTGTGGGAACCCCCGAGGCCATAGGCGCCTTCAAAAAAGAATGCGGACACCGCAGTACCGCCATCAATGCAGCAGATATACTCTCACTTACGGGAGGCCTGGTGCTGGGGTTACTACTGGGCAGCGTTACCTTCAGCATAGGCGGGGGCAAGGGGTTCTCTCTGGGCATGGCCGGTGGGCCGCTGGTGGTCGCCTTGCTGCTGGGCCACTTCGGCAAAATCGGGCCCATAGCAGGCTACATGCCCAGACCAACACGAGTACTGGTGCAGGAGCTGGGGCTCATGCTCTTTTTGGCAGGTGCCGGTATCACCGGTGGCGAGAAACTCGTAGAAACCTTGGCAGGCAACGGTTTCTCCATGTTCTTAATCGGAGCAGTCATTACCGTATTACCTCTCTTCATCGGTTACTTTGTGGCCCGCAAGTTCTTGAAAATGGATATTGCAGAAACCCTGGGGTGCATTTGCGGCTCTCAAACCTCTACCCCGGCACTGGGTGCCATTACCTCACAAACCGAAAGCCAAGAGCCCGTTATTGCCTATTCCACCGCCTACCCCATTGCCCTTATCATGATGACGGTGCTGGCACAGCTCTTGGTGGAGATGGCGTAATCCCCCCTTTACCCAATCAGAGGCAGCGTATAACAACGCTGCCTCTGATTTTTTATTACGAAAAGGAAAGTAAAACTTGCCAAAACTGACAGATTGTAGTATTCTACTCTCAGCACAAGCCTTGCCGCACGCGTGCGCGCCTGCGTAGGCTCCGCGACAGACCTGTGCAGAGGTTAACTAATTATCAGCTATGTCAAGTACTCAAAAAACTCTGATTAAGTTGTGCGTGGTGCTACTTCTGAGTGGCAGCGCACTCTTCTTGCCGGACATGCTGCCCGAGGGGCTTATTAACCCGATTCAGGCACGCGTAGTTGCGTTATTTATTTTTGCAGCTTTGATGTGGATTTTGGAAGTCATTCCGATTTGGACAACCTCCGTTGCCGTTATCGCCTTGGCTCTCTTTACCACCTCCAATTACTCTCTCAAATGCTTCAAGCCGAAGCGCTTTGACCAGACCCAGGTCAACGCAATCGTTGATAAAGTTTTGGACAAAGATTCCTGCCCCATACTGCATACCGCTTTTGTAGAGATTCCGGATCCCACCGATGAAGACCCTGAACACAAAAAGCTCATCACTCCGGTTGAGGATTTGAAAGCTAACATCAAAGAGACTCTCAATAAAAAGGGACAACTTACCAGTGATGACATCTACGCAACTATTACGACCAACGTACTCAAGTACTCTGATAATTGCATCCTCGGTTCCAAAACAGAAAAATCAAAAGTAGCTAAGCTCGAGGAGGTCATTAAGAGCCCGAATTCTACACCGGAAGAAAAAGCAAACGCGGAAAAATGGATTCCGATGTACAAGCAAGCAGCTGTTGAGTTGCAAAAAGATTGTGCAGAGTTCAACACCCCGGAAATCCGCAGCGCCATCAAGGACATAAAAATCATCAACCTGACACAACAGAAGAGCATTTTTGCAACCTTTGCAGACCCCATCATCTTGCTCTTCTTGGGTGGTTTCTTCTTGGCAGATGCCGCTACCAAGTATCGTTTGGACATCAACTTGGCTCGTGTATTACTTAAGCCCTTCGGCACCAACCCCAAATATGTATTGCTGGGTCTGATGAGCGTAACGGCTGTATTCTCCATGTTCATGAGCAACACGGCAACCGCAGCCATGATGCTGGCCCTGCTCACCCCGGTGTTGGCCCTCTTCAAACCGGAAGACCGTGGTCGCGCCGCCTTTGCACTTTGCATTCCCATCGGCGCCAACGTAGGTGGCATCGGCACCCCCATCGGCACACCGCCTAACGCCATTGCGCTTAAGTTCATGCAAGACATTGGTCTTGACGTATCCTTCGGCAAATGGATGGCCTTCGGTATTCCTTTTGTTATTGTCATGCTTTTCATTGCATGGGTACTGCTGCTCAAGATGTTCCCCATCTCTCAGCCCAGCTTGGACCTTTCAAAAGAGCTCAAGGGCAAGTTCCTGAAGACGCCCAAGGCAATCGTCGTATACATTACCTTCATCATAACCATCCTGATGTGGGTAATACCCAAGGAATACCATGGCCTTGACTCCAACTCCGTGGCCGTTATCCCCATTGCCGTATTCTCCATCACAGGTGTTATCACCAAGAAAGATTTGAAGAACATGAGCTGGGATGTGCTGTGGCTGGTAGCCGGTGGTTTCGCCCTCGGCGTAGCCCTCAGCGAAACAAACTTGGCCAAGGATATGATTAACGCCATTCCCTTCGGCGACTGGAGCTCGACCATCTTGCTGATTGCAGCCAGCTGCATCTGCCTGTTCATGGCCACCTTCATGAGCCACACGGCAACAGCCGCCCTGTTGGTGCCGATTTTGGGTGGTGTAGCCAGCGCCATGCTTGCGGCAGGCTCCATGACCAACGCCGGCGCAGTAGTGCTGTTGGTAACGGTTGCATTCGCCTCCTCTCTGGGTATGGCATTGCCGATTTCCACCCCGCCCAATGCTATGGCCTATGCCACCGGCCACATCGAGCAAAAGGGCATGGCCGTTTCGGGCACCATCCTGTGCATCGTTGGTTTGGTCATCACCATTCTGATGATGGTTGGCTTGGGAGCCATGGGCTTCTTCGGTTGATAAAGATATAAACCACACACCTTCTCCTGAGATATGTTGCCCGCACACATAACAGAGCCGCTGGAGAGACTCAACAGGGTCTACTTCAGCGACCCCGGGCGCACCATCAGCATTGCCAAAGGCGAAATGCTGGTGGCTCAGGGGGAGGAGTGCCACCGCCTCTACCTCTTACAGGAAGGGGCGTTAGTAGCCTACCGCCAAGCAGAAACCATCGGCGGTACGGACTTACCCACCGCCATGGCCCGCAAGCACGAGGTGTTCCGTGCCGGCCCGGGTTCTTACGTATGCGTGCAAGCATTCTTCTCTCGCACGTACCATAGCTCTAATGATATAGTGGCGGTGGAAGATACCAAGCTTGCCTACATAGACGACACCACCCCCGCCGTAGACGAGACAAGCTACGGCAGTGTAGAACACCAATTCATACCCGTGCTGATGCATGAGCTGGCAGCGCGCAATATCCGCATGTTCAGCCATGCCACGGAGAAAGAGGAGGCCCAGCGCCTGCTGCAACGGGCAGAAATGGCCGCCACCTTAGGGCAGCTTTCCGCCGGTATAGCCCACGAGCTCAACAATGCCGTGGGGGTTATCACCCGCCGCACGGAGTTTGTGGCCGAGCACATGGCCGAGTTCTTGGCAGAAGAAGACAAACTCAACGCCAGACTTTTTCGCTATGGGTACGAAGACACGGCCTTTACAGCAGCCAGCGAGCTGCGCACACTCGCCCGCAAATATGAGCGCGAGCTCAACCTGCCGCAACCGGCAGCCAAGGTTTTGGCACATATTATCCCCGACACCAAGACGCTGGTCAAGTTCGGGCCGGATTTTGTGCGCCACGTCAAGTTTAACTACAAATTTTGGGAGCTTGGGCATGACCTGCGAGACATGCAAGTAGCAGCCAAGCATGCCACCGGCATCGTACGCGCCGTAAAATTGTTGGGCGGTGGCAACTCTACCCGCCAAGACGAGGTCAATGTGATAGAGTCCGTCAACGATGCCATGAACCTGCTCACCAACAAACTTAAGCGCATAACGGTAGAAACGGCACTAAAGCCCTGCCCCGCCATTACGGCAGACCTTACAGAGCTGGTACAAATTTGGACCAACATCATCAACAATGCGTACGATGCCATGGTGCAGGCAAATACGCCGGCCCCTACGCTACGCATCGCTACCGACTCCTTTACGGCAGAGGGCATGCACCTGCTGCCCACAGAATATGTGAGAGTCTCCATCAGCAACAATGGACCGACCATTCCCGAGGAGATTCACGATAAGATTTTCCACCCCAACTTTACCACCAAGAAGCTGGGGTTAGACTTCGGCCTCGGCTTGGGGCTTTCTATTGTCCGCCGTTTGGTGGACAGTTACAACGGCACCATCGAGCTTACCAGCACCGATGGCGAAACAACATTCACTATCAACCTTCCAACCTCACAAATCCATGGAAAAGATTAATATCATATGCATCGATGACCAGCAAGAAGTGCTGGATTCCGTCATGAGAGACCTGCGTTCTCTCACCCCTTTGATTCGCCTTGAAGAAGCCTCGGGCGTAGAAGATTGCCTGAGTCTCATCGAGCAAATTGACGACGATGGCGACTTGGTAGGCATTGTAATCTCGGACCAAGTAATGCCCGAAGCCAATGGTACCGAACTGCTGGCCAAGATAGCAGGCGACAAGCGATTTGCCAAAACCCGCAAGGTATTGCTTACCGGGCAGGCCACCCATGCCGATACCATCAACGCCATCAACGAGGGGCATATCGACAACTACATAGAGAAACCTTGGCAACCCGAAAAGCTGTTGGCCGTTGTTAAAAAATTGCTCACTCTGTACGTGCTTGACATGGGGCTTGACCACACGGAATACATGAGTGTGCTCGACCAGCAAACGCTTTTCGCTAAGCTCCGCTGAACAAAAACGGCATCAAAATGAAGAAGACGATTCTATTACTTGCAGCACTACCGACAGTGGCTGCAGGGGCGACAACAGACTGGACCGATGATGTCAAAAAAGCACTCATCGCCTACGAGGATGACAGCACATTCATACGCAAGGTAAACTTCACCTACCGAGAGCAGTGGCAAATGGCCGCTGTTCAACCCAACGGCAGCAATGGCCTGCACCTTAAGGATGGAGCGTCTCCCTTCAACAGCGAGTTCCGCCGCTCTTGGATAGGCCTCAATGTCATGGCAGAGACGGGCACACAATTCAATGTCATAGGGCGCATCGGTGGTCTGCCCTCTCGCAGCTCGTACTCCGGCGGGCGCACGAAGCGCAACTTTACCTATACGGATATATACTCTCTGTGGGTAAAACAAAACATCTCTGCCGTACCCGGGTTAAGCATTAAAGCAGGTAAATTTGCCCCGCAGTTTACAACGGACTTCCGCATGTCCAACGCGAGCATTCCGTGTGTAGAGCGCTCGTTTGTTGCCAACCAGTTCGGGTTAGACACCAACTGGGGTGTAGAGATAAACTACACCACCCCCGACAAAGCAAACGTTGTATATATTGAAGTGATGGCCAACGACCGCGCCTGTGCAAGCAAGAGCTTGGGGCGTGATGATGTATACCGCGACGGCCGCGGGCTGAAAGGCGAATTCGGTTGGGAGGACAAGTGCTTCATGATTATCGGTGGTACACATAAGTTTGATATAACAGACGATGGTTATCAAGCTGTGTCGCTTGAATACATGCACGACTTCAACAACGCCTACCACGGGCGCCGCTCCCCCGGTGCCAACAACTACGGTTTCGGGTTTAAGGATGCACTCTCTCTGGGCTACGAGCTGAAGCAAGGCAAACTCACCTTCAGGGCAAACGCCGTGGCTGCTTTTGAGCAACAAGCCGGCTATGGTAGCAACAATGTAGGCATTCAATTACAGCCGGTATACTCCATACACCCGCAGGTAGATCTCGTATTCCGTTACAACGGCATGACCGGCGATGGCGCTTGCAAATTGGGGGCAGACCGCTACATATGCACGCAGACTACGGCCGCCACGTGGGTAGATAGCTTGCATGCCTTCTACTTCGGCGTAGATTTGTATGCCTCTGCAAAGAACAAGGATGCAGCCAAACTCATGTTCGGCGCAGAGTACGTTACCTCTCGCAAAGGTGGTTCAGATTACTACAATGGCTGGGAGTTTACCACGGCCATTCGCTTTAATTTCTGAAGTCGCACCATAGTTGAAACACACACAGCAAAAAGCACCGGGTATGTTACTCGGTGCTTTTTGCTGTATAGTCCAAAAACAGCAAGCGGCCGTCGGGCAAGGTCTGAAAATGCCTCAAGAGACACTGGTGAGCCGGTAATGCCGGTGTATAAATGCCGTGCAGTACAGCCAAACGCTTTTCAAAATGCTCTAACACCGCAAGGCGCGGGGTAGATGCCGCCACGTAGTCCAATGCCCCGGCAATAAGCTTGTGCCACTCTTCATTGCCATCTGCAGCCTCTACCGTACCTAGCAGTAAGCGGCACATATACCCCGCTAAATACAGGCGTGCCAAATCGTTTCTCAGGGCAAGGCGGGGAGAGATTAACTCAACGCTGTGCAAAGTAGCTAAATCGCCTTTTGCCGACATGCTGAAAAGCAATTCGCACTCCAGGAACGAGTCGATACGCCCGGTAAAGTCGCTACCGGGCTTGCGTGCATTGCGCGCGGCCGTTCTCACAATACCGTGATGAGCCGTGCACCAAACAACAATCAGCCCGTGGTCTCCCAACGGGCTGAGTTTGAGTATGGTACCTGTATCTCGCTCTTTCATGGGAGCGGCAGATAAAATAAAGGTTACTGGAAGAACGCAGGGTCTGCGAGTTTCTCGAGAATGCCGGTAAATTGAATTGCCTGTTTATAGGTCAAGAGGTAAGGGTCCTTGCTATAAATACGGTCACCGGCGGTAATTTCTTTCAAGGCTCTTTCGGGGTCTTGTTCTACCATGGCCAAAACAGCTTGGCTATAATAGTACAGCGGGGTAAACGTAAGAGGTGTAACGTTTTTAACCAAGGCTTTCGCCTCGTCTACCCGTTTTAACATAACCAAACAAATGAACTTTCTGAAAAGCAACGAGTGCGACAAAGGCTCCAAGCTCTCTTTATATTCAATATCATCCAGCAAAATGTCGCACTCTTCCATGCATTTCTCATACTGGCCGGTACCGAGATAAAGCAGAGAGTAATTGAGATTGGCCACCAAATCATCGGGCGCTATCTCTCGTACCTTTTTTAACCAAATTTCGGCAGCCTCGAAACTTTTGGAGGCAATATAGGCAGAGGCGCGCAAGTTCCATACATTGGGGTTTTTGGCGTAAATGGCCTCGCAGGCATCCAAACACTCATGGCACATCTCTAAAGCACCTTTAGAATAGGCCCATTTTGCCGCTGAGAATTGATTGACATATTGTTGACGTTTATCCGCCGGCAGGTTCGAGAGTTCATTGACCCAGTTCGGGATTTCATCGATTTGCTCGGTATCAGCTTGCTGTGCCTGCCCGCCGGTCTTCGTATCGTCATATATATTTACCGTGGGGAGGTCTGTGGCCATTACAGGTGCGGCAGCCAACAAAAGTGTTGATAATTTTATTTTCATATGGGGAAATCAGTTGATTTTTTGAAGAATAGCAGAGGTAATAGCCTCGGGGGTAAGACCATGTTTAGCGCGCAGCAGCTCCAAGGTGCCGTGCTCTACAAAAACATCGGGCCAACCAATGGTAAGTACCGGAGTATGTGAGCCGGACCTCATCAAAAACTCTTGCACTGCACTACCGAAACCGCCAACAACGGTGTGGTCCTCGAGGGTAACAAGCAATTTGCATTGGGCTGCATACCGAGCCAGGCATTTTTCATCTAAGGGCTTGATAAATCGAGCGTTCACATGAGCGCAATCAATGCCGTGGGCTGCAAGTTTTTCTCGCACCTGCGCCGCAACAGAGTTCATATTACCCAAAGCCACTAATGCCACCGTGGCACCATCTGCAATAACCTCTGCCTTACCCAATGGCAAAGGCGTAGGCTCTTGGGGCAACTCGACCCCTTCCCCATAGCCACGCGGGTATCGAATCGCACTGGGGCAGTGGTTGATACCGTTCATGGTAGCCAGCATGTGCACAAACTCAGCCTCGTTAGCGGGTTGCATCATAATGATATCGGGTATGCAACGCAACATACTGATATCGTAAAGGCCGTGGTGTGTTGGCCCGTCATCGGGCGACAGGCCGGCGCGGTCCATACAAAAGCGCACGGGTAATTGTTGCAGGGCCGCGTCATGATGAATCATATCTACCGCACGCTGCATAAAGGTAGAGTAGATGCCTACGTAGGGTTTGAGGCCTTGCGTGGCCTGCCCGCATGCAAATAACGCCGCGTGCTCTTCGGCAATACCCACATCGAAAAAGCGCTTCGGAAATTGTGTGCGGAAGATTTCAAGTTTTGTACCGCTGGGCATGGCCGCCGTGATAGCGGTAATGGCCGGGTCGTCTTCAGCCAAACGAGCTAGCGTTTGCCCGAATACCTCAGAATATGTAATCCGTTGTCCCGTTTTTGTAGCACCATCGGCCACGTTATACTGGCCTACGCCGTGAAACTTGGTCGGATTCTGCATAGCGGGTTCATAGCCCTTACCCTTACGAGTAATGACGTGTAACACCACCGGCTCATTATGGCGCACGGCAATGCGGAGCACTTTTTCGAGTCTGGCAATATCGTGACCATCTATGGGGCCATAATAATGCAGGCCCATCTCTCGGAAGAAGCTCAGAGGATTAAAGACAGCCTTTGCTGCGGTAACAAGCTTGGAGGCTTGATCTCTCACCCCCTTACCGGCCAAGCTTTCGATGAACCGGATAGACTTATCTCGCAGCCATGAATATGCAGATGTTTCTTGTAGGGAGGCAAAATAACGAGCCAAGGCGCCCACATTTTTGTCAATACTCCAATCGTTGTCGTTAAGAATCAGAATAAACTTTTTCGTGTTGGTTGCAATATTGTTGAGGGCTTCTAAGGTGGTACCACAAGTAAAGGCACCATCACCCACCACGGCCGCTACCTGATAATCATCACCGGCTAAGTCTCGTGCAACAGCCATGCCCAATGCTGCAGAAAGCGCTGTACCGGCATGCCCTGCACCATAGGCATCGTGTGCAGACTCACTCCTTTTGCAAAAACCCGATATGCCCCCGAATTGGCGTATCCCCTTCATCGCTTCTACTCTACCGGTCAGCAACTTATGGACATAACACTGGTGAGATACGTCAAACAATATCTTATCGCGAGGAGTTGTCAGTACCCTATGCAAGGCAATGCTAAGCTCTACAACGCCCAGATTGGGTGCCAAATGCCCCCCGGTTACGGACAATGTTTCAATCAAATACTCGCGTATCTCGTCTGCAAGTTGCTTCAATTCGGGCAACTTAAAATCGCGCACCGATTCTCCGGCTGCGATTCTCGCGAGCTGAGGCGTTACATTATACGAGGGTGAAGTCATGTTCGTCGTTCTGGCTGGTTTCTGCGCTATTATTCAGGCCTCGAGCATCAGCAGAGCTTTCTAACACCTTAATGCGCAGCTCGGCATTCTCCAACAAGGCTCTACCGCTGCGTACCAATTTAAGACCTTCTTCTACTAAGCATATGGTTTCTTCCAATCCGGTTTCCGGGTTATCCAATCGGGCAGATATTTCTTCTAACCGAGCCATGGATTGCTCGAAACTCATCGACTTTGCAGCTTTAGGGGGCATATATTTTTTATCCGTGAAAGGTTAGCGTTACGGTCGGACTCTTACCTCCGGCGACTGGAATACAGAACACCGGCACCATACAGTGAGAAACATTGATTAAATTGAGCAGGAGCGCCGGAGAGATTGACTATTTCGGAGATTTTGCATGCCACCGGGTTATGCATCTGGGCATTCGGGACCGCGACAAAGTTATTCAGATAGAATGCACCTTGGGGGTGTCTCTGAGAAAGGGGCAAATTAAGAGCTAACGGCCAAAAATCTCCGCAGCCGGCATCAATGGCAGACAATCCACCCGAGCGGCCGTGTCTTTGATAAACCGTCGGTGCATAGGCGGAGGGGATAATAGGTTCGTAAGACGATGGGGTCATCACAATACCCTGGATGGCAACCCCGCTACCACTCAAATACTCGTCTCTGATTCTTACGTAATCATCAATTGTTTTGGGCAACCACACGGCCTTGCGATTAGCGTACCAAGCTACGGCCCAAGGTTGATCCGTCACAATGATATCGTGTTCATTTGTCAACTCGACCAAGGCGCAATTTAATGCGGGCGGATAATATGGGGGGTAGTGAGGTGCGTTTTTTTCGCGCAGCCAGACACCCCTATACAATTCGGAGGGGAAACTGCTCAGCTGGGCTCCGGCAGACATGATGACAACGAGCAAAACCGACAATCCCCGCAACTGGGTAAAGGTAATTTTGTGCGAGTTTAATCGAGCTATGAAATTGAAGAGAATCGAAAAGCCATAGGCTACGAAAAGCGGAGTAAAGAGGAACATTAACTGACCACTGCTCAAAGGAACATTAGTGCCATACAACGCCATGCCGAGAATTGCAAAGGCCCACATGCTTAACAAGGCCCATTTCATACATTCTACAGAACTCTTTTTGTAGCGGAAGAAAAGAGCAATGCAGAAGAACGGCGCCACTAAAATACCACAGCAGTTCGTATACAGACACTTAATTTGCTCGAAAACGGCACCTAGGACCTGCAACACCATGAAGGAGCTGTCAAGCGAAGCTGCAGATGCCGAAACAGAGCGCAAAGCATCTTCTGAGCTCCCCCCGAAACAATCAAATATACCGTAGAAAGCATTGCCGAAGAGGCTGCCGGTGGCGAGGCTGTTCTGCACTAAGAAATATGCTGAGAATAAAATAAAAACGCCGATACCGATTCCACCATACATACCATATGGGCGGAAATAAGAGGCGCAGAAGACAAGATAGCCGATAAGAAGCCACACACTCAACCAACCGCTCAAACACATGAACGACATCAAGACGAAAGATATACACAAGTGCAAGGTAATGCCGACAGTGTCGTTCGATTCCTTAGCCCTGTGCGCATTGAGCACAAAATGCAATGCACCCAACAAACAACAAAGCATCAATGGCTGGGGCAACCCACTCACGGCGTAGTCAAGCGCAAGCTCACTTACAGCCAAACAGCAAATGGTAGAACAAGCTACCATATCATCAAACAATCGAACAATGAGTGCATAGGCAAGCACCATCGCCAGCAGGAAATACATGCAACTTACAGCCGATATCGTGCGGTCGGCACCGTAAACGTTCTGAATCGGCTGATGACTATCGTCCACCGGTATACGAGAACGTTCAAAATTACTTTGGCCTGTAATCTTAAGGGCCACAGCCATGCTGACAATGTTGAGCGGAGCATGGTTAACATCTCGGTGCGCGTCAAAATTAATAATCTTATCTGCATTGGTGGCCTGCATGGCAGGCAACTCTACCGGGCGATAATATTTTGTGCTGAAACCTTCTCCATTGGCTACCGAACGAGCAATCTGAGCTTGATCCATAACATCGGGTTGATTCAACCCTTTGTAGCTGAGGAACAACTTAAACGTGCACATTAAGACCAACAGAATCGCCGCCACAAGCCGCATGGCCATAGCGGACTTCTTCTGCTTTGTATTTAACATTTCAGGCATATGAGATTATGACAGATAAGAATGGAAGACATGGGGGAACTCAGCCATCTTACGCTGAAGCGTGCGACGACTAATCCCCAAGAGTTCGGCGGCCCGAGAGCGATTACCGTTGGTATGCTCCAGAGCACGCAAGATAGCTCTCTGCTCGATGTATTGTAAATTAAAGCTGTGGGCAAAATCAAGCTCAAAGTCTGTGTGTATACGATTTTGATTTTCGGGAGTTATCGGCACAGATGAAGAGTTTGACAAATACTCGGGCAAATCGGTAGGCAGAATGCGTTCGGATTCGCTCATGACCACTCCGTGCTCCATAGCAGTACGCAACTGGCGTACATTGCCCGGCCAAGCATATGTGCGCAATAAATCGAGCGATTCTCGTGTAAGATTTTTAGGTGCTTTGTTATTTTCCTTGCAAAGCTCTTGAACAAAGGCGTTGGCCATAAGCACGATATCGCCGGCGCGGTCCCTCAATGGGGGTAAATGAAGAGAGATGACGTTGAGTCTCTGGTACAAGTCGAGGCGGAAGGTACCGGCTGCCACCATATCTTGCAAATTGCGATTGGTGGCAGCCACAACTCTTACATTGACGGGGATGGACTCATTGCTGCCGACACGCTCGATACTTTTCTCTGCCAGTACACGCAAGAGTTTAACTTGGGTGGGAATATCAATTTCACCGATTTCATCCAAAAAAAGAGTACCGCCGTTAGCCTCTTCAAAACGCCCGATGCGTCGTTGCACAGCTCCGGTAAAGGCACCTTTTTCGTGCCCGAAAAGCTCACTTTCCATCAGTTGAGGAGAAAGCGCGGCACAGTTGACAGCTACAAACTTGGCTTTGGAACGAGCGGAAAGAGAATGCAGCGCTTTGGCCACCAGCTCCTTACCGGTACCGGTTTCGCCTTCAATCAACACAGTTGCCGTAGTGGGGGCTACTTGGCGTATGCGGTTAAAAATATTTTGCATTTGCGGGCTATTACCCAACATAGACTCCAACCCGCCGGTAGGCCGCAAAGTAGCAGCAAGCTCGCGGTTCTCTGCTTCTAAAGAGCGAGTGTGGGCAGTGCGTTTGAGCAACAATTCTACCTCATCGAGATTGAGCGGTTTTGTTACAAAATAATAGGCACCGTGGCGCTTGGCTTCGGCAGCTGTTGCAGGGCTGCCGTATGCCGTCATCATGATACAGGCCGGCGATTGGGGAAGAGATTGGGCATAATCTATCAGGTCCATGCCGCTCTCCCCTCCCAAACGCAGGTCGGTAAGCATTATGTCTACCGGTTCACTCTCCAAGATAGCTCGCGCAGCCTTGCCGTTGGCTGCTGCGTATACCTCGTAGTCATCCTCCAAAGCACTACAGAGCACATCTCGGGTCGCTTTTTCGTCGTCTACTATCAGAAGAACCGGTAACATATTGATGCTGGGGGGTATTTATTTATATAAGCCAGAGGCCCTCGGTCTCATCAAAACCGAACATGATGTTAAAGGCATGCACGCCTTGACCGCCTGCCCCTTTGATGACATTGTCTTCAGCACTCATCAATACCAAACGGTTGGTACGGGAGTCTATGGCCCAGCCTATATCTACAAAGTTAGTGCGGGTCACATTCTTGGTGTCAGCGGGTTTGTTAAGTCCCATCAAGCGTACAAACGGAGCCTCGGCATAGGCTTGTTGTAAACATGCAGTTATGTTTTCTGCCGTTGCACCCTCTGCCAATTTTGCCACCGTAGTGGTAACAATGCCGGTATTGACGGGCATGAGGTGCGGTGTAAAAGTAATTGTCACCTTACGTCCGGCTGCCCCGGAGAGCTCTTGCTCTATTTCGGACAAATGGCGGTGGCGGGGCACACCGTATGCGCGCATGCTCTCGTTGCACTCACAATAAAGCAAGGTAACATCTGCCTTACGCCCTGCCCCGGATACACCGCTACCGCTGTTCACCACAATATCATCGGCCTGCACCAACCCGGCTTTCAGCAAGGGTACCAAGGGCAGTATTATACTCGTAGGGTAACAACCGGGGGAGCCAACGATGCGGGCTTTCTCTATCTCCTGACGGTGCCACTCAGGCATGCCGTACACGGCCTCTTGCATCAACTCAACATCCGGATGCGGCTTGCCGTAAAACTCTTCATACACCGCCGGGTCATTCAAGCGGAAATCGGCCGAAAGATCAATAACGCGTATTCCGGCTTCTACCAAACCACGCCCGTAGGCGGCACTCACTCCATGAGGCAGGGCCAAAAAGGCGGCTTCTGCCCCTGTAGCTGCTATTGCTGCTACATCCGAATCTGTAAACTTCAAATCAGCCCCAGGCACATGGCGAAAACGCGGAAACAGGTCGCACAACTCTTGCCCGGCATACTGACGCGACGTGGCACACACCAATTCTACCCCGGGATGGCGCAAAAGTATGCGCAAAAGCTCTTGTCCGGTGTATCCACTGGCTCCAACTACGGCAATTTTTACCTTTTTCATGACAAAAATGATTATATCATGAAAAAAATGTGTTGACAACTGTAAAATTTCATGTATAATTCGCTTGTCGACACGCTGCGAAGCGAGAGACAAGCAAAACAGAATATCCTTCGGGCAGTAGCGCAGTCTGGTAGCGCACTTGCATGGGGTGCAAGGGGTCGTGGGTTCGAATCCCGCTTGCCCGATACACAAAAAGCTTGGTTACGTCAGTAACCAAGCTTTTTTGTGTACTCTCAACATGACTTTCGAACCCACGACCCCGCAGGGGGAGTGGGCCGGGCGCGAGTACGCGAGCGACCGGCCCCCGAGCCGCAGGGACACTTCCCTGCGGGTACCCCGACAACGGCGGGGCGAGGGGGGCGGGTAGAATCCCGCTTGCCCGATACACAAAAAGCTTGGTTACGTCAGTAGCCAAGCTTTTTTGTGTACTCTCAACATGACTTTCGAACCCACGACCCCGCAGGGGGAGTGGGCCGGGCGCGAGTACGCGAGCGACCGGCCCCCGAGCCGCAGGGACACTTCCCTGCGGGTACCCCGACAACGGCGGGGCGAGGGGGGCGGGTAGAATCCCGCTTGCCCGATAGGCTTTCGCCCCCTCTCTCACCACCGCTCGAGCCATTTACGGCATACGGTGGTTTCTCAGCGTATAATTGAGCCCGGAACTCTTTTATCTCTCCTCGCCGGACACCCTGTCAACTTCTCCGTTCTGTTACGTGGATTCGGACTAGCACAGCTTTCCATCTCTCAGCCGAGGCTTCGTACATTTCAGTACTTCTTGACTCTGCTGCTATAGGTTCTGAGATTTGAGCGGTTGCCCACGCCGTGATTCAGTCCTTCCCACCGGGGTTGTTCCTTTTAGTGGTACTATGGCCTCTTCTGACTCCCTACAGACGGATTGCTCCGCAGCGCTCATATCGTGTCAGTCGTACTACCGAAAAAAACGTTTCCCTTATGGGAAACGGTTTTTGATTAAGTGAGTAAAAATCCACTTAACTTCGGCCCCGTGCAGCCCACCACCTTTGACTCACTCGGTTATTAGGTTCTCGGGGCTCGTCATCCGGTTTCGGAGGAGGCGGTGTTTCCGATGAAGAAACATCATCTGAAACCGAGCGCAATCTATCACTTAAAGATGAGCGAGGAGTTTCATTTTCCGGCGTCTGCTGAACATTCGGCTGGTCAGAACGCCCAATATTACTACTTTCCGAATGAGCACTCAACGTATCAAGCAAAGACGAATGCGACGCTTCACTCTCTGAGCTCGGCTCTATATTGGCCGTTGCAGTCTGTGTATCCGGATAATCACCGGGGACTCCGGTTGCATCGCCGACATAGTCATCTACATACGAATATTGCGGTGTATGCTCTACCTCGCAAACGCGATCTGCAGTGTTCTCGTTCAATTGATAATTCGTATCAATCGCATTTAAATCACCGGAGGAGGCAGATGGGTCTGTCACATCCCCCATACTATCAACAACCGTATCAAAATTACTGTTCGGAGCAATTGAGTCTTGATAGATGCTTTCGGGTGAATAATTTCTTTGGCTATATTCATATCTGGCCTCTGCTCTGGCTAATTCATTAGCTTGGCTCATTTCATCTCGTTCATTATGCACTATCTTCTCATTCCATTGCGAGGAATCTGAGTTACTGAAATATTCAGAACCGTCTGGTTTAAGGTATTTCAATTCTCCGGTGGCCTCATCCTGTTCAACTACGAGTCTATTCTCATCTTCCTGCCGGGCCATTGCATCAGCTTCCTGCTGCGCCATTGCATCAGCTTCCTGCTGCGCCATTGCATCGGCTTCCTGCCGGGCCATTGCATCGGCTTCCTGCTGAGCCATTGCATCAGCTTCCTGCTGAGCCATTGCATCGGCTTCCTGCTGAGCCATTGCATCGGCTTCCTGCTGAGCCATTGCATCGGCTTCCTGCCAGGCCATTGCATCAGCTTCCTGCTGTGCCATTGCATCAGCTTCCTGCCGGGCCATTGCATCGGCTTCCTGCCGGGCCATTGCATCAGCTTCCTGCCGGGCCATTTGCTGAGCCATTGCATCAGCTTCCTGCTGAGCCTCTGAATCAGACGCATTGAAGCCCTCGTCGTTAGAACTTCCTTCAACAGTAGATTCTCCCAACGGGTCGCCACAATCCTCTGCGGGTGGCTCAACCTCGCCTACATCCTCTGCGGGTGGCTCAACCTCGCCTACATCCTCTGCGGGTGGCTCAACATCACCCACATCCTCCGGGGGTGGCTCAACCTCGCCCACATCCTCTGCGGGTGGCTCAACCTCGCCCACATCCTCCGCGGGTGGCTCAACATCGCCCACATCCTCTGCGGGTGGCTCAACCTCGCCTACATCCTCTGCGGGTGGCTCAACCTCGCCTACATCCTCTGCGGGTGGCTCAACATCACCC
>SUVK01000041.1 GCA_015062055.1 Akkermansiaceae bacterium | reverse complement strand
GAATGAGAAAACAAGCCGCATGGAATACACGAGTACTGGAGGAAATCCTCTTTAGTGCATTCGGCGCAAAAAACGAAACAGCGGAAAGTCAATAAGAAATCCCGACATCGAAATGCGTTTGCCCTGAAAAAGTATCTTTGGCGTTTGACTTTTTGATGGGATTTTGGTAGAGTCTTCTTGTTATAACTTGCTATTAGTATGAGTTTATTCAAACAATATTGTTACAATATATCAAATAATCGTGTATTTGAGTTATTCATCATTGCGGTTATTCTTATTAATTCATTGTTAATTGGTGTGGAAACCTATACTGTAAATCCCACCATTACATTGATTCAGAATATCATACTGGGTATTTTTACCGTTGAAATTCTGATGCGATATGTGGCAGCTCCCGATAATAAAACCTTTTTTACCGGGGGGTGGAACATATTTGATCTTTCGTTGGTTCTTATCGGTTATATACCCGAGGAGCTGATGCCCAACGCCTCAATGGCCATGGCATTCCGAGTCTTGCGTGTGTTCCGTGTATTGAGATTACTGCGCACCTGCAAAGAGATTAAGTTGATTATCAGCGTGTTGGTCAAGTCACTGAGCGCACTGTTCTATAACTTGATGTTCTACTGTATATTCCTTTATCTTTTCGCGATTATCGGCGTATCTGTCTTCAAGCTTCCGCAGGAAGATACTTTACCCCCGGCAGAGCAAGTGCAATATACGGAATATATCAATAACGCCCCCCATGCTCCCGGAAATGCGGCAGACCCCTACGGCACTCTCGATGAGTCTATGTTCACGTTATTCCGTGTGATGACGGGCGATGACTGGTCGGATGTACGATACAACCTCATTACGGCCAGCGAGTATGGTGTAGTGAAGGTGAGCCCCACTTTCATTACGGTATACCATGTGCTTTGGTTTGTTATCTCTGCCTTCCTGCTGCTTAACTTGGTAGTAGGTGCTATTCTTAACAACTACCAAGTAGTGATGGATTCTATCAAGAAGGAGGAAAAAGAAGAGGAATCTGCCTGATTAAGCACGCATTTTTTCGAACAAAAAACAAGCGTGGGTGCCGAGAGATGGCATCCGCGCTTGTTTTTTGGGGGAGAGAAGAATCAATATTTCAAAGCCTTTTCTTCATTTTGCTTGCCGTCCGAATCGGGGGCATAGGCTTTGTTGGTCCAACTGAGGTTGTATACCTTGGCATCTGCGCCGTCTGCCGTGAGTCGAATGCCATTGGTGCCGTTGGATTCTGTAGCGGGTAATGCTTGGCCGATGAGCATATCATTTACCCAAACATAGTAACCGGTGGGGATATTCAAATCGGTATTACCGGGGTGCCATACAATGCGTAGCTCTGACTTGGGGGACGAGTTCTTGTTGCAGTAGAGCACCATATCGCCCCACATGATACAGCCCTCGCTCAGGTTGAGCATGCCGCAGTGGGTGCCGTCTGATACCTCGATGCGCAAGGCCTTGTCGTTGTCCATCCACCCCCCGGTGCGTCCGTTGCCGAATGTTGCTCTGATGTTGACCGAGTAACCGCCTTCGGGGGAGAACTCTCCTTTTGCTATGAATTTTTTAGAATCTTTGGGTAAATCGAAGAAGCTTTTGTTATCTCGGGTAGCCCATCGCTCACCATCGGCTTCTGCACGGGGTAAGCCGGCGGTGCGTCCACCTATACCCATGGCTTTGGCCAAGTTGCCGGCAATAATGAGAGAGCCTTGTTCGTTGGGGTGTAAGCCATCTCGCCCGGCGCGGTTCGACATGGAGTCCGGCCAACTGAAGGGGACAGCGTGTGTAAAATCGACCATGCCTTTGTTGATATCGACATAGACGACCTTGCAATTGAATTTTTTGGAGTATTGTGTAGTCCAGCTGCGGAGCAGGGTGTTGTATTGACGAACGGCTATGTGGCGGTCGGGCTGATTGTTGTTATGGTGGCTGCCCCAGCAGGGAACCGCCAAAATGTAAAGCGTATCGGTGCTTTCGCTTAAAACATGTGTGGCAATTTGCCCCATGTTTCCCCAGTTGTCATTGGGTTTTCTGCTGTAGATGCCTTTATTGCAGCTTACCTTTCCGCCAAGCATATTTTGCATTTTGGTGCAAAAGTGAGTCTCGGTATATCCACCGTCAGACAACAGGTCGTTGGTGCCCATCATGCAGAACCAGCTGTCGCAATTATAGGTGGAGGCAGCACTCTCTGTAGAGTGTCCCCCGTAGTTTACGCCGGTCATGCCATCATTGGAGCCGGTGATGATGTTATGCGTGCGCCCGGATGATTGGGCTAAGTGGGTGTTGGGGAATGTGACTCCACCGTAGCTATCGCCGGCATCGCTTGTTGTCAGTTGGGTGTAGCCTGGGGTATAACCCTCGCGGGGACCTACAATTTCGGCTTCTATGCCATTGTCTACCAATATTTTGAAGAATTGCCATCGCCAAGTTTGGTCGTTTACCCCGTGCGTGATGGAGTCGCCCATGAACATGACGCGCCCCAGCGTGCTGCCGTCCTCTCGCTTGCTGACAAAGGGTACCGTGTAATCTTTGGGGGGCTCGTAATCTGCTGTATCTAAAGAGGAGCGGGTATCTATGCTGAACTCTGTTACATAATTCAGGTTTACCTTGTAGCCCGATGTTTCTATGATTTTTGCAGATTTGAGACCATTGGCCAACAGAACTTCGTGTTCTGTCCCCCCGGGAGATAGTGCAGTTACGCGCACTCCATTCGTTTGATTATTGGCAAGTCTGAGGGTAACAATGCCATCTTGTGCATATTGTTGCAGGGTAGAGTATGAGATTTTTTGCTGAGGTTGCCATACATTCCCCATCCAGTGAAAACATAACTCCGGTTCTCGTTCCCCGGTCGGTTTACTTGTGTCGGCGATATCTGCCATGCCGTAGGCAACGGCGTTGGTATTCCACAGCATCATCGGGTTGCCGCTTTTGTAGTCGTTGGAGTTGACATAGCTGTGCAGCGAATTCAGATTGAAACGAATGGTAACGGTGGTAGCCCCGGGAGATTGCACTTGGAAATTGCCTTTGCCGTCGTAGACAACTCCGTTGTCGCTATCGCATTGAGGAGTTGCTAAATCTGTATAGGTGGCGGCGTTGGTAACTTGCATGGCTAAGGCCAGCAGGGTTATCAGTGTTCTTGTCTTCTTCATTGGTTATGGTAGGGGGGTGTTTGGTTGCAATCGTTAGGTGGAAAAGGGGTTAGAATTGCATAATGCATTCTTCTCTTAATTTTTCCGCGAAATGGCGAAATACCGAGCGCAGAGATTCTTTGGCTGCCACTTGACACTCCGGCATATATTTTTGCTGATAAACAGATAATTGTTGCATAATAATGGCATCTACATGCACGTAGCCGTATTGTTTTTTTACGGCTTCGAGCTCATCAGCTCGGAGCTTGCGAACTCGGGCAATTTCTTCTTTATCGGCAGAGGCGGGCAGGGCACGGAGGGCTTCTAAGCGCGTGCGATTGATGTTGAGCATGGTGTCGAAGTAGACTCTGTCTGCACCACTCATGAAGTCGACTTCGAGCTTAAGTACTTTTTCCAAAAAAATGCGGTGAGCCTCAACAGAATCTGCATCGATACCTCTTTCGTCTACTGCGGCCATGCTATCAAATCCTGCAGCCATGATATAGAGTAGGGCGGCGCGAACTTGCGGGGAAAATTGCTCCCATCTTTCATATTGTTGCGTGGCTTCGGCCGCTTCGGCGGTCGGCTCTTGTGCCAGGATTGGCAAAGCTACACCCGAACATATAGATGAAAGGATAATGATACGAAAGCTCATGACTGTGCAATGTGATGTTTCGCATATATCCTACAAAATATGATGGTTTTTGTAAAGCGAAATGTAAAAATGCCATTCAATTATCCTTGCGTAGGACGGATTCATACAAATGGAAGAAAGATTCAGCCGTATCGCAAATTCGGTATGGGTACGGGATATCGGTAATGGTGCCGGGGCGGTAGGTGTTCCATTGTATAATGGTGTCTGCTACACCGTTGATATCTCCCGGGGCAACGCGTCCCTCCGGCAAAAAACTTTCCAGCAATTCACCGACTACGCCATGGTCGAACCCCACTACCGGGCGCCCCAATGAGAGCGCTTCTAGTATGGGTCGGTTGTAAGATGCCGGGCGGTGGCTGAGGGAGAGAATAATGTCGCATGTGCTCAGTTTATCGCGTAAGTCGGTGCATGCTCCGAGCCACGAAATGCGCTCCGCTACATGGGCTTCGGTATAGAGCTGCTTTAATTTTTGAACATAAGCGGGGGCCGCCTTGCCGAGGTCCCCGATAATACGGGTATGGGCCGATATGCCTTGCTGCTCCAGGGTTTTAAGAAGAGGCACCAGGTTTTCCAATCCATGCAGGGGCGTAATGGGGCCGGGTATGCAAAGAGTGAGATTATGATGGGCATCGGTAGCCCGTGTAGTATCTCTTGATTCGGGCCTATAGTCGGGGTAACATTGTAGGTGATTGACACCGTAGGGTATCAATTTAATGTCTCGGCGCCTCTTTTGCAGTATTCTTTCTGTTGTAACTTGGCGTAAATGTTTGGATATGGTGACAAAAACTTGACTGCCACGGTGAAAAAAACGTTTGAAGTCTCGGTGCGGATATGACGTAATGACCTCTATGTGACTGGGTTTTGTTTCTTTGAACTTGCGGCAAGCCAAGGTGCAGATAAGGGCTGACTCCGCGCTGTAGCTTTGTACGATGTCGGGCTGCAAATGGGCAACAATGCCACGTATGCGAAGAATCTCTGCCGGGATATTAAATAGATTGGCTTTTCGGCAAAGCCGATGCTCAACCCCGTGTGCTCGAATTTGACTCACTAATTCGTTGGGTGGAGATACGATGATATTTCGAGAATCCCCTCGTTGTTGCAGGGCGCAGGCCAAATCTGCTGACATTTGGGCCGTACCGCCTGCTTGTAAATGTGGCGCTACATGTAGTATGGTGAGCATGGCATCAGCTGAGAAGGCTGCGGTACAACTCTAAGTGGGCGCCTATCATGTCTTCTCGGCGATAAGGTGCCGGCACCGGCAGTTTGGGTGAGGGGCTCTCGGTGTACCATTTGCCTAAAACTTTTGCCATGGCCGATGTGTCACCCGTGGTTACCATGCCTTCCGGCAAGAAAACTTCAAGTTGTTCGCCCACGCCTCCATGCTCGTAGCCGGCAACCGGGCGCCCCAGCGCTAATGCCTCGAGCGTGGTTTTGCCGAAAGACTCGGGCTGAAGGGTAAGAGAAATTGTAACATTGCAAGCACAAAGTACATTTCTCAAATCCCGGCGGTGGCCGGTCCAGGTGACATCTTGACTCAGACCTGCTGTTTCGAAGGCTTGCTCGATTTCGTGGCGTATGGCTTCCTTCCCTTTTTTGGTTTCGCCAACAATGACGGCATGCGCCGGTATGCCTTTGGCTTTGAGTTCGCTGATAATGGGGGGCAAGTGGGTAGCCCCTTTTAGGCGTGTAATACGGCCCGGCAGACATATGGTATACTTGCCTGCCAGCTCCGGATAATCGGCATGCCATTTTTCGTACCACTCTGCGGTCGGTTTGTATTCCGGGTAATTCTGGGAAACATCTACAGAGTTGGGGATGACCACGATAGATTCTGCCGGGGTGCGGGGATAATTGTCGAGGATATGCTGCTTCATACAGCGTGATACCGCGATAACTTTATCGCCCTTCGCCATGATGCCCGAGTAGAAGTTGACCGAATGGAATCCGTGGAAGGTGCTGACCACCTTGGGCCGCATAGACTTGCGAATTCTTTTTACCGCCAGATGTCCAACCCAAGCCGGTACACGAGAGTGTAAGTGTAATATATCCGGCTTTTCTTCTTTGATGAGTCGAGCCAGCTTACCTATCTGAAACAAGGTAAAAATACTTTTTTTGCCGATGGGGCGGGTAATGTGTCGAGCCCCGGTGGCTTCTATGGCCGACACCATGGGGCCACCGGCCGAGACCACGATGCACTCTACCCCCTGTTCGGTGAGTCCTTGACATAACTCAAGCACTACCTGTTCAACACCTCCGGAGGAGAGCGAGGGTAAGAGATGCATCACTTTCATGGTATCAAATGGGGGAACTTTTGCAATATGTAATCTGCTGCGCGACCTGCCTCGTTGAGTAGCGTTGCATTATGCGGTATTCGGTGCTTTTGGGCCCAAGTGGTGAAGGTGCAAACTGCTTCTTCTGCTGTAAGCATATTGAGCCCTCGTGTTACGCGAGAAACCTTGTCTTTTTTCTTGCTGTTTTTGCGGGGCATTTCAATGACGGCGACCGGGGCTCCACTGCTGAGTGCCTCGTATACCATCGATACGCTGTCTTGAGTGACCCATACTTCGCGCGCACATGCCAAGTGGTCTGCCACCCATGTGGGGCCGGTTTGGTCCACGGGTTCTACTCGTACACTCGGGCAAGCATCTGTTACCTCTTGAACAAAATCTTTAGGTGTGCGCCGAGAGGTGGTCAGTACAATGTTGTTGGAGCAATGGCGCACAATCGTGGTAAGCTGGTTGAGCACATGCTCTGCATCCCAATCAAACTCCTTGCTCGGCCCTCCGATGAGGATGAGTGTCTCTGTCTTTTCAACTTCGGGCTGAGGTTTGATATTGTTGATGGCTCCGTTGGTTAAGAATACATTGTCTGCCGGTTGTTTCCCCTCCGGCATATCGTGCCGTGGAAGTATACACAAATCAAACATGCGCAGGGGGAGACTGGGTTTCATACACACGATGCGTGGGCAGCGCAGGTGGCGAGAGAGGCTCAGTGCCGCCAAGTGTGTGCTGTGCCCTGCGCAAAGGATGAGGTCCGGTCGCGGTAAATCCAAGTCTTTCCCCTTGTAGAATAATTTGGAGAACCAAGATTTGCCGACGATGGAAATTTCATGTACGGCATGTGGTGCGTTGGGTGCCTTTTGCATCGCGCGCTCCAACAGGGCAGAGGCCAAACCTCTCGTTTGTGAGAGGTGCCCCTTTTTTTCGTCGCTGATGATGTAGATAATCATGAGATTTTAGTGCTAATAAAGCGGCAACATGACGCTGCCCTGCAAGGTGCTGCCGAGCAGTGGCGTATTGAGTGTGCCGCAGTTCATGGCTGATTCCGTTACGGTGAAGTTGGCATCGGGATCGAAAAGCAAAAGAGGTGCCACTACCGGGGTGCCTTCTTCTGTATCGTACGGTGCTGCGATTTCTGCCGGGGCTACGCAACACGCGCGTACCACCTCTGCCCAAGTGAGTTTTCCGGGTTTGATAAGGTGGGTGTATATTGCCGGTAAGAATGTATCAAGTGCTACCATACCTTGCGGGGCCGATACAAAATCTTGCTTTTTGGTAAAGGGAATACAGGGGGTGTGATCGGTTACAATGCAATCGATGGTGCCGTCTTTAACCCCTTGCAACAGGGCATCGCAATCTGCCTGCTCGCGCAGTGGTGGCAGCGTTTTGAAAGTGGTGTTGTAGTCACCTACATTTTCATGAGTGTAGAGTAGGTGGTGCAGGGCAACTTCGGCTGTGAGCCCTTTCATGCCGCTTTGTTTAGCTCTGCGAATAATGGCTACGCCCTCTGCTGTGCTCACGGTCTGAATGTGCAATTTTGCACCGGCGTCTTGTGCTAAGCGGATGAGGGTTTCGATGCCGATTTCTTCAGCGCAGGCGGGGGTGCCGTGCAGCCCCAGTTTGTAGGAGGTACTGCCGGGGTGCATGTAGGTATTGCGCGTTAAGGCCGGCACATCGCCTCTTAAGGCGAAGGTTAGACCTAATTCGGCAGCATATTTCATGGCACGGTGCAGCATGAGAATGTTGTCTGTAACATGCTCTGCATCGCTCAATATATTGACGCCTCTGGCCGAGAGTGTGTTGTAAGGTGTTTGCTGGGTTCCTTCCATACCCTCGGTGATGCAGCCTGCGGGTATCATGGTGGCGGCAGAGCGCTGTGTGACGGCGTCTGCAAAGCTGTCGAGGGTAGATGCGTTATCAAAGCAAAAGCCCGGGGTCGGCATGACTAACATACCCCATACGCCGCCTTGTATGGCGGCTTGACCTGTCCGGTAGATGCTCTCTCTCTTGCTGCACCCGGCTATTTCAATTTTAGCGTGCATGTCAAAGAGGGCGGGCAGTAGTAATTTGCCGGATACATCGATGACTCTGGCGCCCTCGGGGATCTTCATTTCGCCGGCATCGGTAACGCCGTTGACGCCTTGCAGCGGTATGTCGTCCAAGAAGATGGTGGCGGGTTCATCGCCGTTTTGTCCCATGCGCAAATCAAGCTTTTGCCCTGTGAGAGCCCAAGTGGCATTGGTAATGTATGTATTAGTCATTGTTCTGCGTTTGGGGGGTAAGGTGATAAAGAATGCTCATACGTGCAGCGATGCCGTTTTCAACTTGATTGTTAATCAGGCAGTTCCGATAATCCATGGCTGCATCGCAAATTTCTACACCACGGTTGACGGGGCCGGGGTGCATGATGCTCAGATTTAAGTCGTCAATTCGTCGAAGCCTTTCTTCGGTCACGCCAAATGCCTGGTGATAGTCGCTGCGTGGGAAGAACGGGGTATCCATGCGTTCATTTTGTACGCGCAGCAGGTATATGACATCGGGTTGCCAGCTGAATACTTGGTCCCAATTGGTAAAGCGGGGAATTCCCGTGTGCTTTTCTTGCGGTACCAATGGCCCGGGACCCATATAGGCCACCTCTGCGCCGAGGCGATGTAAGATGGTGCTGGTGGAGCGCGCTACGCGACTGTGTAGAATATCGCCTATGATGACAACGCGTTTGCCTGCTACCTCGCCGTACTTTTCTTTGATGGTGAAGGCATCCAAAAATGCTTGGCTGGGGTGAGCATGAGCACCGTCTCCGGCATTAATTACGGCAGCTTTGCAATGGCGGGCTATCACGGCGGGAATACCACTGTTCTTGTGACGTACGATAATGTAGTCCATCTTCATACTCATGAGTGTGTCGATGGTATCGTGTACGCTTTCTCCTTTAACGACGGACGAGGTGGAAACCGTGAAAGTTGTGACATCTGCCGATAAGCGGTTGGCTGCTACCTCAAATGAAGAGCGGGTGCGTGTGCTCGGCTCGTAGAACAAGGTAAGTACGGATTTTCCCTTGAGTGCCGGTACTTTTTTGACACTCTTGGTAAAGATATCTTTCATGGCCGAGGTGCTCTCCAGTATGGTGTGGATGTCCTCGTCGCTCAGTGCATCAATCGTGATTAAATCTTTTCTCGGATTCATGGTTAAGCGGTGCAAAGGGGTTAATATATCAGTTCTTCTGTGCCGTCTATCTCTTGCAGGTGAAGTTGTACTCGCTCGGCCTCGGGGGCATCGAGTTTGAATGCTGCGTAGTCGGGGTGTATGGGTAACTGTCTACCGCCCCGATCTGCTAAACATTGCAGCTCTACTTTTGCCGGTCTCCCGTATTCGAAAATTATCTCCATGGCGGCACGTGCCGTGCGCCCGGTGTTGCATACGTCATCTACGAGTACCAAGGTCATATCATCCGGTGAAAACGGCAGGTATGATGACTTGAGGGCAGGGCGTATGCCTCGCAGACTCAAGTCATCTCGGTACAAGGTAATATCCAAAGCCCCGTATTCTGCACGGCAGCCCGAGACTTGTAACTTTTGGACGAGTCGACGCGCCAAAACATCACCATGGCTGATGAGCCCGACGATGGCCAGTTTGCCGATTGCCTGCGGAACCGTGGTATTGAGCAGGTGCTGAGCCCAGGCATCAAGTGCCTGTTCAATTTCGGCCTGTTTGATGGTGGGCATGGGAGAATGAGGCTTAATGTTGCGCGAGTTTTATGATGCGGTGTGCGGCCATGGCTGCATTGATGGGGGTCTTCTTGTGTAAGCCCACCGTGGTGGCGGGTACCCCACCGGGGAGTTGGGCAATAGCCAACAACGCATCCATACCGTTGAGCGGACCGCATGGTACGGGAACCCCGATGACGGGAAGCTCCGTGTTCATGACGACTACGCCGGGTAAAGCTGCAGAAAGTCCGGCAACGCAGAGCAGAACTGCTTTGGTGCCACTTGCCTCAAGCTCCTTAAGGTATTGAAGAAGCTCCGGTAAATCGCGGTGGGCAGAGTACACTACTTCTTCGTGTTCAATATCATGCTCTTTGAAATATTCGAGTGCCGGTTCCATAAAGGAAAGGTCGCTTTTGCTGCCGTAAATGGTAATAACTTTCATGCTGAAACCTATTCTACCACCGCCTCCATATTCTCGCAAGCAAAAAGCGCGCGCATGCCGTAATTATAAAATAGGTTATTCTTCGTTTTTATCGTGCACGGGCAACATAAGAAGCCGGAATACTGCCAACACGGGTAATTGAGCCCAAACATAATACCACGGGGCCTCGCCCAAATAGTCCAGCAGGGTCCCTTTGACGGGAACTCCTTGTGTGTACCCGTAGTTGGTGTTTAACCATATGTTTATCGGGATGATGAACAGAACATAGGCATCCATCAACAGCAAGGCTACTACGTCATCGTAACCTCGCGCTCTCCAGCCCTGCAATATCGGTATGCTCAGTGCGACAATGAGCAAGAGCCCGTGGGCGATAAAGAAAACGAAAAAGGCAATGTCGGGGTACCCATTGGCCATGGCCGGTGTGATGAGCCCTTGTATACTGCCCACCAATACCCCGAAGTATACCAAGGTGCATGCCGGACGCCACCGCCACCACAAGGCAATAAAGGCAAAGATGCTCATAAAGGAGCAAAAATGTAATGGCAAGTTATATTGCCAACTGCCGTAAGCTCCCGATACGGCGCGCCAGGCGAACTCGCTGATAAATTGAATCGCTACGATTATGGCTAAAAAACGGCAAATGAGCAGGCGTCCTTTTTCTTTGCATTTTGTACCGAAATATAGCAATAATACCGCTATGACCACGGTAATAACCAAAGCCACAATATGCTCGGTAGACCAGCGAATAAAAGGGTAATAGTGGTGGCTCATATTTTATGTGCGATCCGGAATGCTTTTGCGCCTGACAGGTATGTACATGAGGTAAAATAACACCAGTGCCGGTATTTCGAGCCATAAGTAATACCACGGCGCTATCCCCAGACCATCCAAAATGCTGCCGGCCGGGGCGGCTGTCGTATAACCATAGTTACTGCCCAGTAATAAATTGATAGGGTGTATGACGGCGAGATAAGCGTTCATCAATAACACGCTGCGAATGGGATCTTTGGCTTTGGCTTTCCAGGTGGTCAGCAGCGGTATGGCTAAGGCCGAAAGAAGTAATAACCCGTGAGAGGCAAAGAAAATAAAAAAGTCGAACTTCGGGAATCCGTAAGTAATGGCCGGGGTGATTAGCCCTTGAACGCTGGCACTCAGCACCCCGAAGTATACCAAAGAACGAGCCCAACGCGGGCCCCACCACAGGGCGATAAAACAGAGTAATGCCATGACGGCGCAAAAGTGTAAAGGTAATTCGTCTTTAATGAATTGCTCCGGGGTGTGTTGAGCGAATCTCCAAAGGTACTCTGCCAAATATAGTATCAGATTTGCCATGGCAATGCTTTTGCAAAGTATCTTTTTGCCCGTTTCTGACAGGTGATACCCGTATATCAATATAGCAGTTATCAGTAATGCTATAACTGACAGTGTGTAAAAATGTGTGGCAGACCACATCGTGAAATCGGAATATTCAAACATCTTGGTGTTATTATGTATAGAGAGGTGGTTCAGTAGACGCCGGTGTCAGCTCCGCTTTTGTGCCATATACGGGCCAGCTGCGCACAGGCCATTAACTGAACTTGGTGAAAAATCATGAGCGGAAGCAATAGATTGTTGTCAACCGTGCCGAAGATGGCCAGCATCATGGGGGCGCCTACTGCCAGACTCTTCTTTGACCCGCAGAAGACGATGCTGATGCGGTCTTCTCGGTTGAACCCGAGTGCAGTACTGCTCCAATAAGTAGCTGCAAAGGTGATACCGAGTATGACGGCACACACTAAAATGAGTGCCCCCAGCTGTAGCGCGTGAAGTTGCCCCCAATATCCGCACACCGTTGCGCCGGAGAATGAGGTGTATACTACCAGCCAAATCGTGGTTTGGTCGTTCCAGCTGATGAGTTGTTTGTGGTTCTGTACCCAATTTTTGAGCCATTTACGGCTGAGTTGCCCCAGTAAGAAGGGTAGCAAAATTTGGTAGCATATTTTCAGGATGGTGTCGACCCCTATATCGGTGCCGATTCTGCTGCTGTGCGAGAAGAGCAGCCCTACCAGCATGGGGGTGAGAAACACACCCAGCATGCTGGATACAGAGGCCGAGCAAACGGCTGCCGGTACATTGCCTCCTGCTACCGAGGTAAAGGCTATACTGCTTTGCACGGTAGAGGGCAGGCAGGCTACATATACCAAGCCGGTGTACAACGCTGCCCCCACCAATGGCTCAAATACCGGTTGTAAAAGGGGAATGACAACCGGAAAAAATACAAAGGTGAAAAGCAATACCATGCTTTGTAGACGCCAGTTGAGAAGTCCGGCTATCACGCTTTCTCTCGACAGCTTTACCCCGTATAGGTAGAACAGTAAAATGATGGCAACATGGGTTAATAACTCGAACACCTCGGCGCTGCTCCCGCTGCATGGTACCACCAAGCCCAGTATCACGCTGATGATGATGCCGGTGGTGAAGCGGTCTGCTTTGCTGAAGAGCTGTTTTATAGTATTCATATTGGCGAGCACCGATGCGCCGTATGGCCGTTACTTGCGAGGCGGAAAGTCGTATGAGATTCGCCCCGAGGTAGCGTTGAATACCAAGTATGCATCAAAGTTTTTACCGCTCTTGTGGCTGGTGAATCCCTTAATCAGGTCTGTCTTGCCTTTGCTGAGCAACTTGGCGACAATCTCTGCCGTGAGGGTAATGCCACACATAACTCTCGGTATAACCAAAGGCTTGCGGGTTTTCCCTACCGTATACCCCTCTACATGCCATGCAGCTTCGGTTTCCAAGAGTTCGTGCTCTCCTTTACCTTTCACTTTAATGATACCATGGCGCGTAGCTTTCGAAAGGTCTTCTGCCGTGGCATCGGCTGCTGTAAACTTGCTGTTGGCAGATGCTTTTTCGGCCGTTTTTTTGCGGGGTTCGCGAGGGGGAAACTCAAAGCCTACATTGCCTTTTTTTTCATCGAGGACCAAGAAAGCGTCAAACGGGCGGTTAGTTCGTTGAGAAACAAAGCCTGTTATCAACTCGCTCTTGCCATTTGCCAATACGTGGTAGAGTTGGTCAATTTCAATTTCTTTGCCTAAGATGGTGCGCGACATGGAGAACCCGAGCTTGTTCCCGCTTTGTCGGAAATCGGGTATGGTCCACTGTTTTTCGTTTTCGAAGAGCTCCAGTTCGCCTTGATCTTTGACGGCTACTTTGCCAATGAAGGCTTGTTGTGCCGGGGGGGCTTCGGTGGTCGATTTTGTTTCATTAAAAAAGAACTCTGCTTTCCAGCTGCCTTTTTCTGTTTCGGGGGCTAAAAGTCGCAGTCCGGCTTTGAATGGTTTGCCGAATTTGGAGCGGAATCCCTCCATGGCGGGCAATTCTTTGTTTGTAATCAGTAGGGCTAATTGATTATCGCTGAGACTTAATCCTGCATGTACGCGACGAAGCCTGAACTTGCATGCCGGGCAAGATACGGCATCTACTCTTGCATTGAGGTGCGATTCTCCACATGCCGGGCAGGGCACGTTTAAGTCGTCATTTTTGCCGTTTTGCATGTAATCGCGCACCGCTGCCACAATATCTGCGGTATAGGTGCGTATATCTTTCATGAAAGCATCTCGCCCGAGTTTGCCGCCTTCCATTTGTTTGAGCCTGTATTCCCATTCACCGGTTAATTCGGGGCTGGAGAGGGTGCTCAGACCAATCTTACTCAGTAGGTCTATCAGGTCCATGCCACGGCGTGTGGCTACCAAATCTTTGCCATCTCGCGCAATGTATTCTTGAGTAATGAGCCCCTCGATGATGGCGGCTCGCGTCGCGGGCGTGCCGAGCCCTCGCTCTTTCATGGCATAGGCTAGTTCTTCATCGTCCACAAGCTTGCCGGCTGTTTCCATGGCTGTGAGCAGGGTTGCTTCCGTATACGGTGCCGGAGGCTTAGTGTAATCGTGTATGGCACTTGTTTTGTCGGTAAGTACGGCTTCGTTTTGTGCTACTGCGCAGAGTTCGTCTTTTTTTCGACGGTCCGCATTGCCGTACAATGCTTTCCATCCGGCTTTGAGCATTATACGCCCATGCGTGTAAAAGAGGTCTTGTGCTCCGGGGCTTTTGACAATGGTGGTGCGCTCTGTGTCTTCGTATTCTGCATTGGGCATGAATACTCCTAAAAAGCGCTGAACTACCAAATTGAAAATCTTGGCTGCATCACCGGTGAGCGATACAAATTTTCCCGTGGGGATAATGGCAAAGTGGTCGCTTACTTTATTGCTGTCAAATATGCGCTTAGAGGGGCGTATTCGCTTTTCTGCCAATATCTCTTGGGCAAAGGGAGCCAATGTGGGTATATTGTCGGCAATGGCAGATACGGTGCGGGTGGCAATGCCGATATAGTCGTTCGGTAAGAATTTAGAGTCTGTTCTCGGGTAGGTGAGTACCTTGTGCTTTTCGTAGCATTCTTGAGCTATTTGCAATGTGCGACTGGCCGAGAATCCGAATCTGTTGCTGGCTTCTTTTTGCAGAGAGGTGAGGTCGAACAGCAGTGGCGCCGGCATGGATACCGGTTTCTTTACTTCTTTCAC
This sequence comes from Akkermansiaceae bacterium, assembly GCA_015062055.1. GTDB lineage: Bacteria > Verrucomicrobiota > Verrucomicrobiia > Verrucomicrobiales > Akkermansiaceae > Akkermansia. The sequence continues at coordinate 8,973 of SUVK01000041.1, read as the reverse complement.
TTCGCCGGTTTTGCCTAAACAACGCGCGGCGATTGCTTCGGCCGTGGCTTTGTCCCATATGCGCTCTCGGGTGTGCTGCGGGTGCTTCTCGTCTTTCTTCCAATCCGCATCAAACCATTTGCCCTCGTAGCTGCCGGCACGGGCTTTAAAGGTTGCCTTAACTTCACTGTAGGCCTCGGGTACAAAGTTGAGGATATCTTTTTGTCTGGCTGCTAACAAAGCCAAGGTGGGGGTTTGTACTCGGCCTGTAGGGGTTACGTTGAATCCACCGGCCCCCGATTGCAGTACCGTGAGCGCACGCGTGCTGTTGAGTCCTACCAGCCAGTCAGACTCGGAGCGACACACGGCAGCATCGGCTAAGTTTGCCATCTCTTCATCGCTTTTTAGCTCGTTCCAAGCCTCGAGTATGGCGTCATCTGTCATACTTTGCATCCAAAGGCGTTTGAGTGGCTTCTTTATTTTACCGAAACGTATGATGTTACGGAATATCAGCTCGCCTTCTCGCCCGGCATCGCACGCATTTACCAAGGTTGCTACCTCTTTGCTGCGTGCCAGTTTTAATACTTTTTTCAGTCTGTCTGCTGATTTGGGTATGGGCTCTAACTCCATACTGCGTGGCATTACAGGCAGGTAATCCATCTTCCATGGCAGACTCTTACCGTCCTCTGTTTGCGGTTTTTTTTGTTCTACTAAGTGACCTACGGCAGATGTGATAATGATACTGTCGTTGCTGTAGCTGCCGTCGGCATCGGACTTCTTGAGCTTTCCGAGCTTACGCCCCAGTACTCTTGCCAAATCTGCTGCTACACTGGGTTTCTCTGCAATGATGAGTGTCTTTGCCATGTCGTGTTTTGAAAGGTTATGGCACCCGCACGGGTGCTTTTTGCTTATCTATAGATAGCCCGATTATCCCCCTGTTTGTCAAGCTTAAATTGAGTCATGACTATTTGTCGAATGATGAAAAAAGCCCGCTTTTCGCGAGGAAAAGCAGGCCTTTGAGAATTATGTAGAATTGTTATTTTTTGATGCGGTCGTCTTCACCGGGTCCCCAAGAGGGCAGATAATCCGGGATTTTATGACCGACGCCGGGGCAAGTATCGGGCACGCGGTATTGTTGGCGGGCGGCGTGGTACTTGGTGGTGAGGTCTTGCATTACCTCTGCATAGGCGGGGTCTTGAGCTACGTTGCGCATTTGTTGCGGGTCGTTTTCATTGTCGATGAGCAGCCACTCGTTTTCCGGCTTGCGTACACCGCTTTTGCGTTCGTAGTCAAGCGGGGTCCAAATGCGGGCAAAAGTGTAGCGGGCTGTGCGAATGCCATCGTGGCGTGGTGCATTGTGCTCGCCGGGTTGCTCGTAGAAAGCATAGTAGAGCGGGCGATCGCGGAATTGCGGAGCATCGCCGGTTTCAAAAAGCGGTACCATAGATACACCCTCCATCGTGCGTGTGTTTTCGGGCGTGTCGGTGCCGGTTACCTCCAACAGGGTGGGGGCGTAGTCAATGTTTTGCACCATGGCATTGCTGCGGGTTTTGGCCGGTATTCTGCCTTTCCACCGCATGATGAGTGGCATGCGCATCGACTCTTCAAAAATCCAGCGCTTGTCATACAAACCGTGTTCGCCCAAATAGAAGCTTTGGTCTCCTACATAGATAACCAGCGTGTTTTCGGAGAGCCCGCTTGCGTCCAGATAATCCAGCAGAGAGGCGATGGACTCATCCAAGGACATGATGCACCCCAAATAGTCTTCCATATACCAGCGCCAACGTTGCTCTGTCATATCCGCTTGTGTTTTAATTTTGCCGGAGCGAACATCGGCTACAAACTCACGAGTACGCTGAGTATAGAAATCTACATATACTTGTTGCAGCCCCGGTTCAATCCAGTCGGTGTTCCAACCGAGGTTGGTCTTGGGGGCAAACTTGGGCTCATGTTTATCAATGTCGAAGTCGGCCGGTATTTGGCCGGCAAACTCACCACGGTTAATTTTGTTGCGCAGCTGGTGCTTCGGGATAATCTCTTTCATGACATCGAAGGGTATCTCCGAGTAGACCAAGTGGTTATCGTTCCAGTTGCACAGGTCCCAACCCACCGTTTGCCGGTTGTGTTGCAGGAACTCGGGCCGGTTCTCCCAATTATCGTGCAGCGTTGCCGGTGGTGTCATTTTGGCTACATGCTTCTTGACAAGCTCCAAATGGCGAGGGGCAGGCAACCAGTTGCGGTGAGGTGCTTTGTGGCCTACTATCAGGGCAAAAGGTTTGCTCTTGTCTCGACTCTCCATCCAAGTTATGGCCATGTTGGTAACGACATCTGTCACATAACCGCGGTGGCGTATGGTTCTGGTGCGCCCTTGGGCATCTGCAAAGTGGAAGCTTGAGTTCAGGTAATCCCCTTGGCTGGGGAATACTTGCCATGAGTCAAAGCCCGTCGGCTGAGAGATAAGATGCCACTTGCCGACAATGCCTGTTTGGTAACCGGCTGCTTGCAGCATCTTCGGGTATGTGGGCTGTGCCCCATTAAATGCAGGGCCCCCATAGTTGTACAAGAACCCGTTGTTGTGGGAGTGGCGCCCCGTGAGCATGCAGGCACGCGATGGCCCGCAAAGAGAATTAGCACAGTAGGCGCGGTCAAATACCATGCCTTCATCCGCCAGACGACGAAGCCCCGGAAGCGGTATGGGCGAATCTTCTTCATTGGTGCCCAGTGCATTCACTGAATGGTCGTCTGATATGATGAAGAGAATATTCGGCCGGGTATCCTCCGCTGCTGCGGCGGTTACTGCCCCCAAGAACATTGCCGCTGCTGCAGCTAGTGTACGTGAGATATTCATAACGTCCCCAGTCTACACTCAGTGTCGTTCTGAGTCAAGCAAATAAAAAGTACGTTGTGAGCTGTTTTATTTTTCTTGACTCATATGTAGAAAAGTGTAGAATCTTGCTAACTAATATCACGGTCGGAGAAGGTATGTCTGAAATCATGAAAAAAGTTTTAATTATCGGAGGTGGGCCAGCCGGCCTGACTGCTGCCTATGAGCTAGCTCGTAAGGGGGGAGTTGAGGTTGTCGTCTTTGAGCGTGAAGAACAGCTTGGCGGTATTTCTCGAACGTTGGAATATAATGGTAATCGTATTGATATTGGTGGCCATCGCTTCTTCTCTAAGTCTGATACGGTTATGAATTGGTGGCGCGAGATGATGCCACTGCAGGGAGCCCCATCTTGCGATGATATTGAACTGAAACGCGAGGTTACGTTGGCTGAAAATGGCCCCGACCCTGAGAAGGTAGACCGTGCCATGCTGGTTCGTTCTCGTCTCAGCCGTATTCTTTTCTTGCGCAAGTTCTTTGATTATCCGGTTTCTCTGAGCTATAATACCGTTCGCAATTTGGGACCTGTACGTATGGTGAAGATGGGCTTTAGCTATCTTGCCAGCATGGTGCACAAGCGCAAAGAAAACAGTTTAGAAGACTTTTTCATCAATCGCTTCGGTACTGAGCTTTACAAAACTTTCTTCCGCGACTATACTGCTAAAGTATGGGGTGTGCCATGCAGTAAGATTGGTGCAGATTGGGGGGCGCAACGTGTGAAAGGCCTCTCCATCGCCAAGGTATTAGGACATGCCCTCGGTAAGCTTGCGTTCTGGAAAAAACGTGACAAACAAGGTGGCGAGACCTCCCTTATTGAAGAGTTCTGGTATCCCAAACACGGTCCCGGTCAGCTGTGGGAGACTGTGGGCGCCGAAGCTGAAAAATTGGGTGTCAAAATCCTTCGCCGTCAGGATGTAGAGCAAGTGGTTGTTGATAGTGGTCGTATTACTGCATTGGTCGTTAAAGATTTAATGACCGGCGAATCTACACGATACGAGGCAGATGAAGTTATCTCGACTACCTCTGTACAAGAACTTATTCGCAAGATGGGGTCTGCTGCTCCGGCCCCTGTTCAGAAAGTGGCAGAAGGGTTAGTATACCGAGATTTTATGACAGTGGGGTTGTTGCTCAATAAGTTGCAGCTTAAGAGTAAGAATATGAACACCACTGTTGGCGAGCATGGAGTGGTGCCCGATAATTGGATTTATGTTCAAGAACCCGATGTAAAGGTCGGACGTCTCCAAATCTTCAATAACTGGAGCCCCTATCTTGTCAGCGATCGCAGCAAAGCATGGATTGGCATGGAATACTTTGTAAACGAGGGTGACGAGCTCTGGAGTATGGATGATACCGCTTTCTGCGACTTTGCTGAAAATGAGTTGGTGAAACTTGGCATTATTGATAAGGCCGATGTGGTAGATCACAAGGTGTTCCGCATCGAAAAAGCTTACCCTGCCTATTTTGGCAGCTACAAGCAGTTCTCTGTCATTCGCGAGTGGGTTGATAGCCTGCAAAACCTGTATTTGGTTGGTCGCAACGGTATGCACCGTTATAATAATATGGACCATTCTATGCTTTCTGCCATGGAGGCTGCAAAAAATATTACTGCAGGTATCTTAACTAAAGATAACATTTGGGAGGTTAATACCGAGAAGGAATATCATGAATCCAAATAGTGCAGCCAAGCGTAATGTAGGCCCTGTTATTCTCGGCTTTTTTATCATTACGCTTGGTTGTGTTCTGCTTTTCGGCCCTTCCGGCGACATGTATGTTGATGCCGAGGGTAATAAGCATGTGCCCGGCTTCTTCAATGATGCCGTCATCACCTACGCCGATCAGATATGTGGCGAGAATCCTGTCACTGATTGGCATAGTGCTTTGTATATGTACGAGGGAAGAGCTGTGCACTCCTTTTTGGAAAGTCTTACTGTGCAGACAGTAGATGGCTACCTGCCTCAGCGGGTTATGATGTGGGTAGCCGATATTCTCGTGCTGGTCAATATGTCCTATTGGCTTGCATTATTGTTACATCGTTATCCTCGCGCATGCTATATGGCTCTCCCCATGGGAGTGTGTATGCTGATGCTTCATTTTACCCTGGGCGTAAGCCTTGATTTCTTTTTCGTAGCTATTCTTTTCAGCTCCATCTCGCTGAGTTTCTTGCTCTACACCACTAAGAAAAAGTGGGTTTTGATTGTTTCTGTTGCCGGGTTGATCGTATTGCTATACCATATGGTAGAGTATCGCCGCAATGCAGCATTGGTATTACCCATATTTATCTATTTGTTAGTCGCGAGGTTGATGCCATCGTGCCGCATAGCTCTAAAAGCCGGGGTCGGGGGTGTTGTTACATTGGCTTTTTATTGGTTCTCAACACATTTTATTACTCTTTGTGGTTTACCGGTAGAAGACAGGCCTTCGCTTTTACCCATGGTGGAGTCCGACCTGCGTATTGCCGCTATTTTGGATAATCGAAGGGCTGAAGAGTGGGCTCTTTTACCTGCTGTTGGATTGCAAGTTACAAACCATGAATATAGAGACTCGATAACGGCTTATTGGGCGGGAGCTAATGTAGCCCCCGAAGACTGGGACCGAGTGTGGGAGTATTACCTCTATTCTTGGAAAAATAATACAGGCAACATGCTCATGGCTCGAGTTCTCCAACTCTCTCAATTTTATTGGAGTGGGGGTACCCCATGGGCTGTTGAAAAAATGGCAGACGCCATGTATCCTCAAATGACAGATAATCCCAAGCGATGGACCGTGTTGTTTGACACCGATGTTAAATACTTGGTTGTGCGGCTTATGCGTCTGGCGATTACTTTATCTACCATCATCATATGTCTGTGCCATGTGTGGCGTTGGCTGGTACGCCATAGTACTTTGTCTCCCGAGCAATATGCCGTTATGATTATCACTGGGGCTGCAACGGCCTATTCACTCAGTTATGTGGTCGTTACCCCTACCTCCGACCTGCGCTATTTGTTACCCGCTCAGGTATTGGGAATCATCACCCTCTGTTACCTTTTCCTTAAAAAGAGGGCCTCGGTAAAATGATACGACCATAGACACGCTTTTTTCTTGACTTCTGCATGTTGTATTGATAGCATCGGAGCATAGTTGTAAATCGGTAATCACCGACTATTCTACCAACGTCATATCAAACTACTGGACTCTTGTTTATGAAACTAATGAAAATCTCGGCCGTAATGCTGGTTTATTGCATGGCTTTTTTGCTGTGTTCTGCTAATTTTGCCATGGGGGCTCCCAAGGTTGAAATAAAACCGCAGACGCGTCCTTCGCTTTCTTATAAAACAACTCCCGATACGCTTGTTTATAATAGCGACAAAAGTTGGGGATATATGACTTATCACATGGAGTCTTTCCATAATTCTCAACTTGCCGGATGGGTTACAATCGGTGGTGATTTGACGGTCTCTTGGAAAGACGGAAAAATTACCGGTTATTCCGAAACGAATCGCGCCATTGTCGGCGGTTACGATATCAATCTCATTACCCAAGCCGCTAATAGTGCAAATGTTCCGGTATCTATCGTCGAGGCCGGTGTCATCGGTCACGAAAAACGGCACGTTGAAGACCATTCTAATAAAAAGAATTCACTCCTTTCTTTTGAGGGATTCTCGGGTAGCAGTGCTGATGCTTCCGGTATTAAAGAACGTAGAGCTGAATTGTCTGACCGTATGGAGGCTCTGGCCATGACTGCGGAAATTAATGCAATGAAAACAAAGGCTAAAGATTCACAAAAAAAAGTTAAATCTATTGAAAAAAGTCTTAAACGCATTACTACCATTCAAGAACAATTGCATAATTTGAATGATCCTTCTAACCCTAAAAATGCCAAAAAATCGCCCGAAAAAATAGAGAAAGAAATTAATAAGTTGACGAAGGAACTGCAAAAACTTACCGATAATCGAGCAAAAGAAAGATGGGATGAAATCTTGCCTGAGTTGCGAGAAGCTGCCAAGTACGCATCGTGGACGGACGAGCAGTGGGAAGCGTTAATGTTGGAGATGATAGGTGATTCCAGAATCACAGGCAGTGGAACTAAGTATGTTGATGCTTATAATAAATATGCTAAGAGATATAATGCCAAAAAGAATAGGTATGATAAAATCTCAATCAAAGACCAAGAAAAACAATTGCACGCAGCTGTAGAAAAATATAATCCTGTTTTAGAAGCATATTTTCAAGAACATTATAAGCAAGAGATTGCCGCAAATCCGAGTTCTTCCGGCTTTGCTGAGTTTGAGTTGCCTCAGAATGTGCGCCCTGTATGCAGACCTTGCATGATGGGAGACACCATGGGTAATTGCAACTATTCTTGGTGTGCCAATGGTAAAGGAAACCGTTGCAAAGATTTCAAAGCCCAGCGGGGAGATTATATCCCTCTTGATTATGATGACCCCTTATCTCACCCTCATAATATCATACGCAACTTCGACAAGAATAAGAAGAAATAAGTTTGCCTGAAATTCCGCCTCCTTTTATCTCGATAAACCACCGCAAAATTCGCGTTGCTCTTGCGATTACACAATAAATTTGCCCCACACAATTCGTAATTTGCATTTCTGCTTGACATTTTCGTTCGGTTAAGGCACTCTTTGCAGCGCAATGAACAACACTGTACTCATTATCGGAGCTGGTGGTGTGGGCCATGTGGTGGCTCACAAGTGCGCCCAGATGGCAGATGTCTACAAAAACATCCATCTGGCTTCCCGTACCAAGAGCAAGTGCGATGCCATCGCTGCAGACGTTCTGGCTCGTAGCGGCGTGCAGATTACCACACATGCGGTAGATGCCGACAATGTACCTGCTACGGTTGCCCTTATTAAGGAGGTGCAGCCCGACCTCGTGCTCAATGTTGCTCTACCCTACCAAGACCTCCCTTTGATGGATGCATGTTTGGAGGCCGGGGTCAACTACCTCGACACTGCCAACTACGAGCCTCGTGACGTTGCAAAGTTTGAGTACAGCTGGCAGTGGGCCTATCAAGACCGTTTCAAAAATGCCGGCCTTTACGCATTGCTCGGCTCCGGTTTCGACCCCGGTGTAACCAATGTCTACACCGCTTGGGCTCTCAAGCACCACTTCGATGAGATTGAGTACCTCGACATTATCGATGTAAACGGCGGCGATCATGGCCAGGCTTTCGCTACTAATTTCAACCCCGAAATCAACATCCGCGAGGTTACTGCCCCTTGCCGTCACTGGGAAAACGGCGATTTCCAAGAAACTGCGGCCATGAGCATGCACCAGCCCTTTGCATGCCCTGATGGTGTTGGCACCTATGAGATTTATCGCATGTACCACGAGGAGATGGAATCGCTTGTTAAGCATATCCCCACCATCAAGCGTGCCCAGTTCTGGATGAGCTTCTCCCCCAACTACATCAACCACCTCACCGTCCTGAAAAATGTTGGTATGACTCGTATCGACCCCGTCGTGTACAACGGTGTTGAGATTGTTCCCCTTCAGTTCCTCAAAGCCGTGCTGCCCGACCCCGGCGACCTCGGCAAAACCACTCATGGCCGTACCTGCATCGGTTGCGTGATTCAGGGTAAGAAAGATGGTAAGTACAAGGCCGTCTACATCTACAACATCTGCGACCACGAAGAATGCTTCCGCGAGGTCGGCTCTCAGGCTATTTCCTATACCACCGGCGTGCCTGCCGCCATTGGTGGCCGTCTTATCCTCTCCGGGGTTTGGGGGGGGCAAGGCGTTTTCAATATGGAACAAAACGACCCGGATCCCTTCATGGCAGCCCTTAATCAATACGGCCTCCCCTGGAACTGCATTGAGCTCTCAGAGGAACAAGCCAAAGCACTCCGTGTCGCCGAGTAATTGAGCACATTCCTTTATTTACAGCATCCGTCAAGCTCCGTATTGGCGGATGCTTCTTTTATCCTGTTCTTGACATTGTTGCAGGATTTGAATTATATACGGTTTAATGGGGGAAAATAACTATGTGCTGAATTGCAAGACCAAATGCGACAGTAAGTGATTTTTCTTCAATTTACGCTGCAATTTTGAGAAAATGGAGCTTTTCTGTTCGTGCCATGTGGCGTGCTGATTTGCCTTTAAAGATGCGTCGA
>SUVK01000040.1 GCA_015062055.1 Akkermansiaceae bacterium | reverse complement strand
CCTCAGTCCGTCATTCCGCGACTTTTTTGACGCAGTGCCTTATTTTCATTCCAACCACATATTACCACAACTTTTGGTGGTTGGCGCACCTCAGTCCGTCATTCCGCGACTTTTTTGATGCAGTGCCTTTTTTTGTTTGTTTGATGTGTTGCTAATGATACAGCGTCCAATGTAACAGGGGTGCTCGTCTCTTCGCGCGATGGAGTGCCGAGATACCTGTTGCGTGCCACTGGGGGCAGTTTATCTCTTTTTTAATGAGATGTCCAGTTGAAAAAACATTTTTTTGTGTTTTTGGATAATTTTTTTTCAGCAATGAAACAAAATGATGCTGTTGCATCGTTTTATCCCCGAATTTTGATTTTTTTTGACGTAGAAATTTTCCTGTGAAGATGTTTCTTTTATTTCGTTTAACTTATTGTTACATCAACTAACGTAATATCTCTCATTAAAAAAGAGATAGACTACCCCCAGCGGTGTGTGATAGGTATCTCGGCACTCCATCGCGCGAAGAGACGAGCACCACCTGAGCATAACGCTATATACTGAATTAACAATCTAAAATATACTAAAATGAAAAAGACAATCATTGCTCTTATAGCTATGGCCGGGGTGGTTTGCGCCGATGAATACACCGGCAAGTTCGCTTGGACGGCTGATAACACCCCCACATTTACTCTTAATGCCGGGGTTCAGCCTGACATCGAGCTGCTTATCACCGGCATGAATATTGATGGCACTGCTCAAGATTTTGCAACTGCGGATCCCAAGGCAAATAACGAATATTCCAATACTCTGACTCCCAATACCAACATTGGTAACGGCGGCAAATACGACTTCTCATTCAGTATCACCAACAAGACTGAAGAGGCCCTGACGATTTTTGCTATCACATTCGATACCTTTGTCTACAATAATGGTGGTGATGCACAGGAGAGTGACTTTTTAAAGCGTGACATCAAGTTCACATTGACCGGTGCTGCTCAAGCTGAGGTTGTTCACAGCTTCACCAACATTGATGCTGCAACAGATGCTGCAACAGATGTGTATAACTGGGACACCAACCCGACCCTTTACTTCGAGCCCATCGAGATTGCAGCCGGCGCAACAGCCAACTTCAATCTTGCTGTTGCAAAGTCTGACTCTGTAGGATGCTTTATCGGTATATCCGGTGCCACGGTAATCCCCGAGCCGACCACAGCAACGCTGAGCTTGCTGGCCTTGGCCGGTTTGGCTGTACGCCGTCGTCGCAAGTAATCGCGATACGGTAGCCAATAAAAACTTTAGCCACTGTCTTTTTTATAGAAAAGACAGTGGCTTTTTGATTAACCCTCCCCCAAAATAGGAACAATGAGAAAGACACTCTTCATCACATCGCTTATGACGGTCATGCCGGCAGCCGCAGAAGATATCGTCCTGAGAGGCGGCGATATAGAGTACAGCGGGTACAGCAAGGAGGAAAGTACCAAGGATGCGCAGGTAAAAGGTGCCGCTTTGAGTACGGAGGATGCAGTAATCATACAGGAGTGCGGGGAAGTGACTTTCTCGAATAACCGGACGAGGAACAGCTACTCAAGCACCCACTCCACTAAAAATGCAGACCTGGCAGCAGGTGGTGCGGTGTATGGCGGCACGGTTACCCTTAGCGGTAACAGCGGCGATATTACTTTTACAAATAATGAGCTGCGTGCCAAAACTACGAATGACGCGCGCACGCGCGTGCGGGGCGGCGCTGTTAAAGCCGCGGCAGTAGATATCTCGGGTAATAAAGGCAGCACCATTACATTTTCCGGCAACAAGGCGTGGGATGACTACAAGGCATGGGATGCCACGGCAGGCACCCAGGTAGATAAGCCGAGGTTTTCATGCGGTGGTGCCGTATATGCAGATATGGCGCTCAGCATCAGCAACAATACCGGGGTAGCTATCAGCTTCAATAACAATGAAGCCGGCAAAGGCGGTGCGCTTTCTGCCGGGTACGAGGGCAGCATAGCCCTTACCGGTAACGGCGAAGTCAGCTTTAGTGGCAACGTGGCAGAATATGGTGGTGCCGTTTACACCGGGGCATACATTTATAAAAACAACACCAACACGGCGGGCAACGGGGTGTTAAGCATCAGCGGTAACAGTGGGGTGAGTTTCATCGGCAACAGTGCGCGCAACAACGGTGGTGCCATTTATAGTCAAGTCAACGGCCGTATCAGCATCAGCAACAATACCGGAGATGTCACCTTCTCCGGCAACTCGGCTGCGTTGTATGGCGGTGCTATCCGCGGCCAGACGGGTAATACTATTGAGCTGAATGCAAACAGCGGTACGGTCTCGTTTAGCGGTAATAAAATAAGCCGTACGGATACCACCAATGTATATGGCGGTGCTATCAGCGTAGACAACAACAGCAGTATCAGCCTCAATCAAAATGGTAAAGTGGAGCTTAGCGGCAACTCTCTTAAAACGAACTCTTCTGCCTATGGTGGCGCCGTTGCCGTATACAACTCTGCACTCAACATCAATGGTAATACAGGTGGTGTCTGCATAGAGGATAACACGGTTACGGCAACCAAAACCTCGAGTTGGGGCAGTGGGGTAGAGGCCTGTGGTGGTGCTGTTTATGGCAAAAATCTGACCATACAAGGCAACAGTGGGCTGGTATCTGTGCAAAACAATGTAGCCCAAGCCGTTACAGATGGCGCGGCAAAGGGCGGTGCCTTCTATGTGCAAAATGCACTCACCATCACCGGCAACCAAGAGGTTGTGTTTCGTGGTAATGTTCAGCAGGACCCCACTCAAACGATTCTTCGCAGCGTGTATGTAGAGAGTAATACCACCAACGGCTCATTGCAATTATCGGCAGCGGCCGGGGGTTATATCACCTTTTATGATTCTCTGTATGCCGCGCCTACCGATACTAGTTGGTCGCTGACGGCAGATTTTAATAAAGATTCGGGGGCCACGGGAACTATTGTATTCAGTGGCAAGCATGCCGAGTCCGATTTGAAGAGCATTAAGGCAGAGGCGTCTGAGAGCGAAATTGAGGCATCCCGCACCTCTGAGGTAAACATGCGCGTTAATCTGCACCAAGGCAGCTTGTCGGTGCAAGACGGCGCCACACTACAAAGCGAGGGCCTCGGTGTGCAGGCAGGGGCTGCGCTCGATATGCAGAGCGGTACTCTGCGCATGAGTGCCGCTGCCGATTTAACGCTACAAACCGGCAGCATGTTCAATGCACGCGGCAGCAACCATATCGATGCCACCACGGTAGCGTTTGCAGATAACACCACCTTCAACCTGACGCTGGGCGCCATCAATGAAGATACCGCCCTTATCACCCTTAAGACCGATTCCCTTACCTATGGCAGCGCTACCTTGAACTTTGTCGGTATGGCGTCTTTAGTGAGCGGCGAATACTTGTTGATGGATGTTGCAGAAAGTGCCACTTTGGCCGGTAGCGAATGGTCAACCAATGGTATCACCATCAACGGCTTGAGCGAGGGCGATTCTTTTGAATGGCGAGACAATGGCACCCGCCTTTATCTGGTGCATACGGCAACCATTCCCGAGCCCTCAACCGCTACATTGAGCTTGCTGGCACTTGCCGCCTTGGCGGCCCGCCGCCGCCGTCGCTAAAGCTTCGCCACCGGGGCGGTCCATAATGCAGTGAGGTGCATTATGCCACCCCGCCGAATGGCGGGGTGGCATAATAGCGTGACATACTATTATGTACAGCTGTAACACGAGGTTAGTGGCAATTCAGATGTCAAAATAGGTAAAGAGCTCTAATTGTTCCAACGCGTATAGGGGGTAAATATATAACGCCTCAATTCAATGATAACATTATGCCTCCTCCGGCGGGACTCTGAAATAGGCTCGCAGCCGCAGTAATGAAGAAGCCGCCATGCGGCGGCTTGTGAAGAGTGGGGCCGGGGCCCGCCATGAAGAACGCCTGACGGCGGCGTTACGGGAAAAATCAGGCCTCGATGTAGCCGATGAAGGGGAGATTGCGGTATTTGCCGTTGAAATCGAGCCCATACCCCACCAAGAAGAAATCATCGCAGTGCAGGGCGCAGAAGTCTGCCTCGTGCTCAACGGTACGGCGGCCTTTCTTGTTGATGGCCACGGCAGAGGCAATCTTGGTGGCACCATTGTCGCGCAGCGCATTGCACACTTCTTTCATGGTAAGCCCGGTATCAAGAACATCATCAATGACCAGCACTTGTTTGCCTTTGCAGTCGGGCAGGGCATTGTGCCACTTGAGCTTGCCGGTGCTTTCGGTGCCGGAGTAGCTGGAGATACGGATGGTTTGCAGCTCGAAGTTTGCCGGCAAATGGCGCAGTAGATCGGCCGCATACCAGATGGCACCGTTGAGCAGGCAAAGGGCTACAACGGGTTCTTCGCTGCCGAAAAAGGCCTCCACCTCTTGAGCCGTACGTTGAACGGCTTCGCGGATTTCATCTGCTGAATAAAGCATCTTGATGTTCATGTCGCTACCCGATTGAGGGTAGGCGAAGATACAACAAAGCGTGATAAAAAGCAAGTGTAAGTTCTTCTTTTTATGTGCAGAATGCGAATTTATGAAGGAGCGGCGCAACAATCAGGCCTGATTTTCGGTATTGTCACCATCGGGCTGAGTCCCCATGGCGGCAAAAACTTTATCTCAAAGCGGGCAAACTTTGAAAAACCAACCTATGATATAGCCCGTACTCACAGCACAGATGATGGTGCCGACTCCTACACCAACGACATGGCCCAAGAAGAGGAGCGAGGCGAGTACAGCTACGGCAACCATGGTGCAGTCCACCGCCACCTTAACTCGGCTGAAACGCCATTTGAATGTGCTGCTGAGTGCCAGGCAGAGCCCCTCTGCCGACAACGGCACTAAATCTGCCTTAACAAAGGTAAAGATGCCGAATGCGCAGAATAAGCACCCCGGTAGGGTATAGCCGATAGCAGCTGCATACCCCGGCATGGGTAGCATTGCCGTATACTTGAAGCACGGTTTTGAAGTAAGAAATACGAATTCCGAAATATGAAATTGAAACAAAGCCATTTATCCGGCATCCTGCAGCTCCTCACTTCGTATTTCGTACTTCGTATCTCGTACTTCTGTATGTCATATTTCGTATTTCAAAATTTGGTGGTAGGGGTGTTATAATGAGGGCATGGTCAAGGTGGACCTGAAAGAGAAATGGCGCAAGAGCCCGCATCGCCCCGGCGTATACCTGATGAAAGGCGACGGGGGCGGCATTATTTATGTGGGTAAAGCCAAAGATTTGAAGCGCCGCCTGAGCAACTATTTTTCGCCGTCTCGCGCCACACTCGAGAACAGCAAGACCCGCGCCCTGATTGCTGCAATAGAAGATTTTGATTATTACGAGGTACGCAATGACCAAGAGGCACTGATTCTTGAGCAGAAACTCATCAAAGAATACCGCCCGCACTACAATGTCCAACTGCGAGATGATAAGCGCTACCTGTTATTGAGGGCATCCCGGCAAGATGCCTTGCCCCGATTCTCGCTGGTGCGTTTGCGCAAGGATGACGGTGCCCGCTACATAGGCCCCTTTGTTCATTCTACTGCCCTTAAAGAGACGGTCGAGTGGCTTAACCACCGTTTTCGGCTGCGCACCTGCACATGCCGCCACCCCGGCGAAGAGCAGTACCGCCATTGCCATGACGATGTCATCCGGCAATGCTCGGCCCCCTGCATCGGCCGTATCTCGCCGGAGGAGTACCGCGCGCAGTTCGATGCCGCCCTGGCTTTGTTAGAGGGCGGCGCCCGTAAGGAGCATATCGATGCCCTTACTCAAGAGATGATGGCCGCCTCCGATGAGCTTGACTTTGAGCGTGCCGCCCGCTTACGCGATATCCGCGAAAATATCCTCAAAACCCTCGAGCCTGCCCGCCGCTTTACCCGTGGTACCCCCGATTTGCCCGGCACCGTCAACCCCGAGCAAGACCTCGCGCAGTTGGGAGAACGGCTCGGTATGGCAGCCCCGCCTGCCATTATGGAGTGTTTCGATATTTCTAACCTCTCAGACAATCACATCGTGGCCTCCATGGTGCGGTTTTCCCATGGTCGCCCCGACAACAAAGCTTACCGTCGCTACCGTATTCGCGGGGTAGAGGGGCAAAATGACTTTGCCTCGATGCTCGAGGTAGTGCGCCGCCGCTACTCCCGCATTGTTAATGAGAGTGCTGCCCTCTTTGATAAACCCGATGGCATGGGTACCTATGCTTGGCTTAAGCAACTGAGCAGTGAGGGCAAGGCCCCCATTACCGTGCCCGATTTGGTTGTGGTGGATGGTGGTAAAGGTCAGCTTGCCATTGCCGTGCAAGTTTTGGCTGAAGTCGGCCTGGCAGATATGCCTGTTATTGGTCTTGCCAAGAGAGATGAAGAGGTGTTTTTCCCCCACGCCGCCACCCCCTTGGTGTTAGACAAGGATTGCGGGGCGCTTAAATTGCTGCAACGCCTGCGAGACGAAGCCCACCGCTTTGCCAATAACTACAACGAGTTACTGGTGCGTAAGCGCGTGCGCGAAAGTAAGCTCGATGCCTTCCCCGGTATGACCCCCAAACGCAAAGAACTCTTGCTGGCTCGCTTTCATACCATCCCCGGTATCCGCTCTCGCTCTGCTGCTGAAATCGCCGAGCTCCCCGGTATCTCCAAAGCCTGGGCAGAGAAGTTTACGGCCTGGTTGGCAGAAAATTAGCGAAACCTCAAATCCCGGTTCTATTTATTGTTGCGTCTTTTTGGGGGCGGTGGTGATGCGCCCCTCATCGGTTAATATCATGCCTGAGTCTTTGGGGATAAGCGGTGGTAAAGGCGTGGCAAAGGGTGGAATGGAGGGCGAAGCTGATTTTTGCGGCCGGGCAGAGGTCGTTTGGGGGCCGGGCTCAGCGGGTGATGGGGGCTCTACCCGGGGGGTGGGTGTTGTTGGTGCCGGTGGCTCGGCTTTCTGTATGGTGGTTGGCTTCCAATGGGCAACACCCATTATGATGATGATAAGTAACACTGCCGGTATGATGAGCCGCATCTTGTTTTTACGCTTTTGCAAGGTGCAGAGCCATTCCTTGGCCGTTTGAAAGCGGTTTGTTATTTCTGCAGAGGCGGCTTTTTGCAGGGCCTTGCTAAAATGGGTAGGACAACTTTTTTTGAGTTTTGTCGTGATGTGGTGTAAAAAACATTGGGCAAGCGCATAGAGGTCCGACCACGCACCAACCCGCCCATGTGGGCTGAATTGCTCCGGTGCGGCGTATCCGGGTGAGCCAACCGGGGTGAGTGTTCGATTTGCCGTGCCGATATGGGCAGAGCCAAAATCTATGATGACGGGGCTTCCGTCATTGCGGATGATGATGTTGGCAGGTTTGATGTCTCGGTGTATAACGCCGTTGCCGTGTAAGTAATCAAACGTTTGCAGAAGCTGGCAAAGGGTGAGATTCAGCGTTTCATAATCCGTTGCAGGGGAGGGGATGAAATCTTGAAGCTTTTGCCCTTCTATGTATTCCATAATGAGGTAGGCTGTGCCGGCTCCTTCCACGATATCGTAAATTTTAACGATATTGGGGTGGTTGAGCCCCGCTAAAATGCGCGCCTCCTTACAGAAAACGGATAGCGCGTAAGCGTAAAGCTCTGCCTCTATGGGATGCACTTGGGCACTGTTGCTTGCCCGCGTGCATAACCCCATCGGGAAATGTTCTTTAATGACAACCGGGCGCTCTAAAGACAAATCAAATGCTAAGTAGCTAATACCACCTCCGCCTTGCCCTAAAACTTGGCGTATCTCGCAGTTGCCGATGAAGGCTTTTATTGGCAGAGCGTTAGAAAGATTCATGCCCGTTGTGCGGTTGAGCAAATACTACGTTTGGGGCAAAATTATTTTACAGCTGCGCAGTTGGGGAGCGCTAGGCGGTGCCGGGGAGTCTATTATCTGTTGAATAGCTTCGATGATGACTGCCTCCATCGTTGTGTTGCGAGATGCAGCATGTTCTGCTAAGCGATGATAGTTTTCCTCTGCCAGTTGAATGCTGAGCGATACGGTCGTTGTTACCTTTATGCCCGTAGCTTGCGCGTCCGGGGGATTTTGCGGTGGTGCAGACTCCGGCATGTGTACCATAACTTGTTCTAACAATTGTTGTTTGAGCGGGGGTATGTTTTTTTTGCTCATCCAGTTGCGAACTGTTATTTCGGATACGCCGCATTGCCCTGCAACCCAGCGGTAATCGAGCCCATGGCCTTTTAACCAGTGCTTAATCTTTGTTTTGAACTCGGCTTGTTCATTGCCTTGCTTCATGCATGCTTATAGTAACACTCCGCGTATTGAATGTCAAGACGCCTCTTTTCCGTAGCGGGTGTTTCTTTTATTCTTTGTTATTTGACGATTCCTGCAATGCCGTGTAAATTGCTTCAGAAATCAGCTGCTCTGTGCTTATCTGTTGTTTTGCCGCTGCGGTGACAAGTTTTTCGAAGTTTTTTACCGGAATGTTGACTTCTATACTTGTTTCTGATGTATCATTATGAGATGCGTTTTTACCCGGTGTATTTGTTGCCTTTTTGCTGTCGTTGTTTGTCTTATCTGAGGACATGAAAGCATTGTAACAGGAAAATATTTTTTTGAAAAGTCTCTTTTTTCTATTTTTTTCTTGAAAAAGTATCAAATTGATATATTATAGAGTCGCACGGAGGGGCAGATTGCATATTTTGCAGACGACGGTGCAACTCCTTGGCAACAATCTAATTTCTATTGTTTATGAAAATCACAGTAAAATTATCTCTATTGGCTCTTTGCGGTGGCATGCTTTGCTCTTGCGGAGAGGGTGAAAAAGCTGCCGAGAGTCCGGCAGTGCAGGCTTCTGCTACAGAGACAACGTCTCAGTCAGAGGCTATGTATGCAGCTATTCGTAAGGAGGTTGACACTTATAAGACCGAGCTTGCTGCAATTGACCCGAAAGCTGTATCGGACAAGCTATTGGATTTGATGATTTTACCGTCCGATTACGTCAGCAAAATTGAGCAATGCTTAGCTCTGGGCGATGTAGAGGGCTTTAAGTTGATTATGTCGAGCGGTGATTGGGGCATGGCTGTATCCGGCGGCAAAGAGAATTTCCTGAAGCTCGCCGGCGGTGTATTGCTGGAAGAAGCCGCCAAAGCTGAAAAGGACCCCGCAACCATGGTGAAGTGGGTGATTGCCTCCGGTGTAGATGTAAAAACTGCTACGGATAAGAAAGGCCTGCCGGTGCTGGCTGCAATAGCTAACACTCGTAACTTAGAGGTAATCCGTATTTTGTATGCCATGGGGGCTCGTTTGGAGAACGAGTTTTTGTCTGCCGTGGTTGCCGGTGACGTTGATGCCGTCAATAAAGAATTGAGCAATGGGGCAGATGTAAATGCAGAGGCTGCTTGCGTTAAAGGGATGACCGCCGTTGGGCTCGCCACAATCAACCCGGATACTACTATTTTAAGCATGCTTGTAGCTAAAGGTGCCAATGTGAACGTTGCAGCCGATGCTGTGGCGCTGCCTCCGATTCGCATAGCGGTGGGTACATCCAATCTTGTTGCCTTTAAGATATTGGCCGATGCCGGTGCAGACCTTACCGTTAAGGATGATGGTTATACCTTATTGCACCGAGCTGCCCAATTTAAGAAAACCGATGACAGCCTGGAAATCATCAAACTCCTTTTAGCTAAAGGTGCAGATATTAACGCCGTTACGGATGCTGGATGGACACCTTTGATGTTTTTGCTGCGTTTGGTTGAATCAACGGATGCTGATTATGCACAAACGGTCGAGGCTCTTAAAATAATGTTGGCTGCCGGTGCAGATCCCTCTCTGGTTAACAAAAAGGGGAAAACCGTTCGGGATATTTTCAATGCGGAAAAAGCCCCGGAGTGTGCGCAGTTGCTGGACGCGGCTGCTGCTAAGTAAATCTTGGGAAATTGTTGTTCATCAGCGATTTCCCTTCACAACAAAATCGCAAAATATATGAAAAAAATAGTAAAAATGGCCATGTTGGCCGCTTCCGTATTCGTGTTCTCCTCTTGTGGTGAGCCTACCTTTGATTCCTCCAATGAGCTGGAGAGCATTAAAGCCATGGGTGAAGCCATGGATGGCGATACTAAAAAAGCAAAAGAGTTTGGCTTTGCTTATGCCAAGCTTAAAATGCAAGGCAAGGTCAAGGAGATGGACGGTAAAACTGCCGATGAAATCATCGAGATGGCTAAGTAAAGCTTAGTGCTTAATATATTTAGGGTGAGGGTGTAACTGCTCTTGCCCTTTTTTGCCTCCCTCTGCCGGGATTTAACGGCGGGGGGGGGGATATACCGTTATGGGGCTATTCGGAATTTGCCGTTGGGTAGAGGGAAGAGGAGTCGCTGCATTTGCAGCTTATGCGCTGGTGGTTGCGTACATGGGCAGGTAGCCTAGGGGCGGAGTAAAGTGTATCCAACGTATTGAGCCCTGCGTGGACGGCTGAAAGTATCTCTTGTGTGCTCTCGGGTGCTTGCGCTATGCATCAAAAACTTGATGCCTTGTTCAGTAAAGTTCAATAAGCCCGCTACGCCTGAATTTTAAAGTGCATTTTTTGAGAATGAATGAGCCGTTCTCCGTGGGTGGAGGACGGCTCGTTTTCTCGCAAAAAAAGGCCGTTGTTCGAGGTGGAACAACGGCTTTGTCGGTTAAAACTGATTAGAACGCTTATTTGGTTGCTCCTGCAATAGCTATGAATACACCCATAAGGGCTTCGGAACCGTAGAAGTTTGCAGCGGCCAAGCGTTGGCAGTGTTTCTCGAAAGTTTTTTGAGCTTTTTCAGCATTAGCCAACAGATTCATGACTTTTCGTTCGGTGGCACTGTCAATGTCGCCTTCGGGGGTCATGGTTTGGATAATCGAAAGCTGAGTGGCAAAGTTAATGAATTCTGCCATAAACGGCTCGGCTGCGGCATCTGCCGTGGCTTTGCTGTTAACCCCGGCCAAGATGCGGTTCATATTATCGATTGCTGTTGAGAATTTGTACACAGCTTGGTACATTTCTTGAGCGGTGGTAGCCTCTGCCTTTGCGGGGATATTGACACAAAGGATGCTGAGAAGCATGGTGATGAAAGTAAGTACTTTTTTCATGATTATATATTTTGGGTTGTAGGTGTATTCATTACGACCTAAGGAGTATGTTAACGGATAGTTGTTATGCTGTCAAGTATTAGAGCTCAAAAAAACGTCTGACGAGCTTTTTTTGCAATTCTTCGATTCAGGTAGCCTCGCGGTATTTGCCACCGGGCAGGGGGATAATACGGCGCATGACTTGCAGGCGCATGATTTGAGGTGTGAGGGCGTGTGCGGGTTGGCCGAGGGCTGCGCAGAGGGTGTCTAAGGTATCATGCCCGGCATGGATGGCTGCCAGTATTTCGTCTGTTGCTTCAGGGGGTAAGGTGATGGCAAATGAGGGATTCTTGGGTTCTTTTGCTTGCGCCTTTTCCGGGAAGAGTTCCATTTGGCGGGGCGGGGCATTCCAGCCCATGTCGGTCATAAGCTCGGTGGGCGAGGTGCAAAGGGTGGCGCCATCGCGAATGAGGGCGTGGCAGCCGACAGAGGTTGGTTTATCGACCATACCCGGTATGGCAAAGATGCTGTTACCGTAGTCTGTGCCCGATATATGGGCCGTATGCAAAGCCCCGCTGTGAGAGGGGGCTTCTACCACAAGGGTGGCATGGCTCCACGCTGCAACGATGCGGTTGCGCTGCGGGAAGGTAGTGCGCCCGGGTGGTAGGTTCATGGGAAACTCGCTTACCACGGCCCCGTGACCATTGATGATGTGGTACACCAGCTGAGCATTCTCTTGCGGGAAGATATGTGATAACCCATGCCCCAGCACGGCAATGGTGCGTCCGCCGGCATCCAGCGCGCCAAGGTGAGCAGCGGTGTCTATGCCTTTGGCCAATCCTGAGATGATGGTGCAGCCGGCCTCTGCCAGCTCTCGCCCGAACCGCCGTGCAATGGTCATGCCATAGGGGGTGGCTGCGCGAGAGCCTACGATGGAGACGGCGTGTTTCTCATCGTCTTGCTGCCACTCCCCCTGCACGTAGAGCACAATGGGCGGGTCGCTCATGCGCCGCAGGGCGCGGGGGTAGTCTTCATCGGTCAGGGTTACAATGCGCACGCCGCGTTGTGCGGCACACTCCATTTCGGCGTACACATTGGTGCAGTTGTGCCAGTTGGCAATGGCATTGGCCATTTTGGCACCGATGCGCGGTACGCGCTCCAGCATGTTTGAGGGGGCTGCCAGTACCAACTCTGCCGACCCGAAAAACTCCAGCAGCGATTGAATGCGCACCGACCCCAACCCGGGTATCAGGTTGAGGGCAATGAGGGCCTCCCTCGGGCTGAGTATCGGCGCTTTTATAATGGTTTATGGTTTAAGGTTGACTTTATCGCTCTACGGTGAAGTCGAGCCCTAAGTCCATGGAGGGGACGGAATGCGTGAGGCAGCCGAAACTCATGTAATCTACCCCGGTTTCGGCGGCAGCCGGTGCCGTGGCTAAGGTAAGGCCACCACTGGCTTCGAAGTAGGGTTTGGGGGCATCGCCACGCATTTCTACGGCCTTACGCATGTCGGCGCAGCTCATGTTATCGAGTAATATATAGTCTACCCCGGTCAGTTTCAGGAAAGCCTCAACCTGGGTAAGATTGTCGGCCTCGAGCTCGACTTCTACACCGGGTTTATCAGCCTTAAGTTTGTTGATGCAGGCTTGCAGGTGGTCGGTATTGCCATCGGTCATCAGGTGGTTGTCTTTTACCATGGCGCGGTCGTAGAGTCCCAAGCGGTGGTTATTGCCCCCGCCGTGTACCACGGCTGCTTTTTCCAGTAAGCGGTAGCCCGGGGTTGTTTTGCGGGTATCGAGCAATTTGCATGAGGTGTGGGCTATGGCTTTTACATATTTGTGGGTCATGGTGGCCACACCCGACAAGCGCTGTATGAAGTTGAGTGCGGTGCGCTCGGCTCCTAAAATCGAGCGGGCAGAGCCCTCTATCATCATCACGATGGCATCGGGAGATACCTCATCTCCATCGTGCAGGTAGACTTCTACCCGCAGGGTGGGGTCTACCGCGCGAAATACGGCCTCTGCCACCTTTACGCCCGAAAGCACGCCTTGTGTGCGCGGGCGCATCAGGGCGCGGGCTTGCAACCCCTCGGGTACGAAGTAGTTGGAGGTAACGTCGCCGTCACCGAAATCTTCCTCAAGCGCCAGTTTGATAAGCGCCTCCATATTGTCAGAAACATGCGTGCTGCTCATGCCTTTACTATAAGGTAGAGTACGCTTTTTGTAAAGAAAAAACAGGAAGCCGAGACCTCCTGTTTTTTGCGAATGGGTATCAGAATCTGAAATCGACCCCGATAGAGAAGTAAAGAGCCGGTTTGTAGTGGTGGGTTTGCACGCTGTCTTTGTCGGCATTGCGTTTCAGGAAATCCGCGCGGGTGGCAACATTGCTGCCCAGCGAGAAGGTGATGATGCGTTTGGTTTGCCCGGGCTCTGCAAAGTTGTACTCACCCGTAAGGCCGAGCACCAAGGATCTCATACGGAAGTTTTCGTCGCCATGGTCGGTATCAACAGCCCATATGCCACCGGTGCTCATGGCGAAGGGACCAACGTGCAACCTGTCGTTTACCTCGTATAGCGCGGTGAGTTTGTACCCTTTCATGGTAACGGTCCAATCGGTGGAGGGTTTCCATTCAAAACCAACGAAAGGTACGGCATAGTTCTCTGCAAAACGAGGGGAGATACCCAAGCCGAAGGTGTAGGAGAAGGTGTCGCTTTGTTTGACGGTATACATGGCATAGGCTGCCAAGTCTGTGCCATGGGCTATGGCCTCGCCGTCGGTAGCAATCTCGGGGGCGATGCCGACAATGAGTTTGTTGCCGTGCGGCATGGGCTTGATGAAGCTTATGGGCAGAGCTACATTGTACATTACCTCGTTGTTGAGGGTAAGGTCTCCCCCGGTGTTGAAAACGGTAATTTTTGTATCGAGCTGTGCGTTGATGCTGATATCGTTCCAATGAGTTTTGCGAGGGTCGGAGAGCGGTATAGTGAGGGCGTAGCTTTGCATGCTCAGGCTAGAGCCACCGTGGCGCTCGTGCATGGTGGTAAAGAGGGATATCTCGCCGTAACTGGGGGCTAATCCGCTCTCGGGTAAGTTGTATTCAAGCGTATGCTCCCCCTCTGCCAAGGCTGCACCGGCCATTGCCAAACATGTGAAAATCAGCTTCTTACTCATGTGGCGCGTATTCTATCACACTTGTTTTGCCGATGCAAGTGTTAACACCGGACGGGATGGCCAATTTGCAAAGAATCAGCAAAAAACGGGCCGAGGGAATCCTCCCCCGACCCGCCGAGTCTACATACACGTTACAGCACAAACTTTATATCAGAACGAGAAAACGGCTTGCACACCCATGATGACGGCATCCGACTCTCCACTGTAGGCGGGGTCTTTGATGTATTGGATGTGCGGTACGAGCTTCATGTAGTCATTGACTTGGAGACTGTACATGGCTTCTATCACGTATTCACGGTTGTTGTTGGTGGGCTCTTCTACGGAGTTGGTACCTTTGAATACGCCGAAGGCCAGGCCAACGAAGTCATCCTCTCGGCCGGGGATGCCTTGGAATGTGGCACCGCAAGAGAAGTCGAACGAGGAACCGAGGTCTTGCTTGGCGCCGAACCCGCTGCGGGCAAAGAAGGTGAGCTCGTCGCAGGGGGTATATTCAATGCTGGCGGCAATGCCGGCATTTTTGCGGTTTTTGTCTTCCTCTTCCACTTGGCGGAAGAAGGGGTTGATGCGTACGGTAGCGGCACCGTCTAAGATAGTACGGCCGTATTCACCCACTACCATGTATGAGGAGCCATCTCCAAAGGGGTTGTAACCGTAGCCGGTTGTTTCTCTGCTGACGCCGAGCATGGCGTAGCTCTTGTCATCTATCTCAAACTGAGCAACGGCGCCCAAGTTGGCATCGGGCAGGGCGAGTACGGTGGAGTTGACGAACCCGCCATTGGTGAAATTGTGGAAGGAGTCGTTGGCAGGCCCTACAGCATCAAAGTAATTGGTCATATTGACCATACCGGCGATAATGCAGGCGCGTTTGCCGTTGAAGTAGTGCATGAGCGCTACCTCGGGTATCACTAAATCGTGCGGGCCATATATGTCTGCATGCATGCCCGTGAACTCGCCTACACCATCAACAAACTGTTTGTCGGAGGCGGCAGAACGCTTGTCTAGCCCCCAAGAGCCCGATACTTCCAAGCGCAGCCATGTACCACCGTTGAGGTCGTCTTCTACTATGCGCTGGTTGAGTTGTGCATGCAACAGGGTGTAGTTGTTATGATTGTTTGTCGCTGCCCCGTTGGTGTGCCAGTAGCCGTATGCCATGTCTACTGCCCATTGGGTGCCGAGCTTGCTGTTCATGTGGGCATGCGTTTTGTGCAGGTTGTTGCTGTTTGCATCGGTGGGCTCCGGTGTAAACATATTGATGCCCTCCAGTATCTCTCCACGTTGGGCGGTTTCGGTTGCGTAGGCGCCGCTCACCATGAGTCCGGCTGCGGCTATTGCGAGTATGTTTTGGTATTTCATCATAATATTTTTTTTGTTTGGTAAAACTAACTTTTGGAGATAAAGAAAAATCAGTGGCGGTCGTGCTCAGATTTATCGCAACCCGAGCAACCGCAACCACAACCGCCACCACAACAAGAGCCCCCTTTACCGGCCTTTTTGCGGAGGACGGAACGGATAGCCAGCAAGGCACATACCAGAAGAATCGTGATGATAATTGCGTCTGCCATAATATCTTGTTGCGTTGGTGGTTGTGTATGGTGTTAACGTATTAGTCTTTGGCGGATTGATTGGGATTGGGTCTAATGACTTGCATCAGGATGACCAGAAGGATGATGCAGGCAACTAACTGACCGGTACCGAATACACCCGTGGTGCACAAGAGGCCGAGTTGGTAGGTGCAGAACGCCACGATGTAGGCCCACACGCACATGAACCCAATGGCGAGCAGGGTCCAGCGAGAGCTGTTCATCTCTCTGCGAATGGCACCACAGGCGGCAAAGCAGGGAGCACACAGTATGTTGAACAGCAAGAAGGAGATGGCGCTGAGTGTGGTGAAGGCGCCGGCGGCACCCACATTGGCTGCCACACCAACGGTCTCTTCGTCTTCCTCGGGGGCGGGGAAAAGCCATGCCACGGCGTTATTCAGGTAATCCATCAGGTCTTTATCGGCGTTTTCTGTTGTTTCCTCTGCGGCTTCTTCTTCTTCCTCTTCTTGCCGCTCAACGGGAGCGCAGGCTCGGGTTTCGGCATCGGTGTGCCACAGGGCTACAGTAAGAGCCGAGAGGGCATTGGCCTTCGATAAGTCGCAGCTGCGGGGCAGTTCATCTTCTGCCACTTCGGGTTCTGCTGCATCCTCTGCCGCGGCTATGTCTGTCTCGGGGGCATCTTGCGGTTGTTCAGCGGCCTCCGGTTCTTCAGCGGCCGGGTAAAGTTGACCGAATGTGGCAACCACGGTTTCTTTGGCAATAAGACCGGTAACGGTAGCGACTGCGGGTTTCCAGTCACCCCAGCCCAAGGGGGCAAAGATGGGGGCTATGGCATTGCCTGCATCGGCAAGCATGCCGTGGTTAATGGGCTCGCCCTCCAGTCCTTCCTGCTCGGGCAGGTAGGTGAAGCTCCAGTTGTAGTTAGTGAGGGTCCAGATAAGGGCAGAGGCCAGGAAGATAACGGTGCCGGCTTTCTTGACGAATGCTTTGCAGCGCTCCATGGCTCGCAAGTTAATGCTGACGCCACGCGGGATATGGTACTCGGGCAGCTCCATGACAAAGGGGGTGTAGCTGCCGGCAAACATGTGTGTTTTGCGCAGTAGGTAGCCACCCAAGATGACAGACCCCAACCCGGCAAAGTAGGCCAGTGTTGCCACGGATGCGGTTTGCCCGATCATGGCGCCGATGAGGGCGAGGATGGGCAGCTTGGCACCACAGGGCACAAAAGTAGTCAGCATAACCGTCATGCGGCGGTCTTTCTCGTTCTCTATGGTGCGTGTTGCCATTACACCCGGTACGCCGCAACCCATGGATACCAACAGCGGGATGACGGACTTACCCGACAAGCCGATGGCGCGGAAGATGCGGTCCATCATGAAGGCGACACGTGCCATGTAGCCACAGTCCTCAAGCAGGGCCATGAGGAAGAAGAGCACGGCCATTTGCGGCAAGAACCCCAGCACGGCTCCCACACCGGCGACGATGCCATCTGTAATGATGCTTTGTAATTGCGGGCTGCAATCTAAGGTGGTTCTGCCCAGCATGGCAACGCCGAAGGCGACCAAGCTCATAATGATAAACCAGCTGATGAAGTCTGTACGGTTGCCTCGGCCGGTCATTTTCATGGGGTTTTTGCTGAAGGCGGTAGCTGTTGTGCCGTAGTTGTTGGCAGATTTTTTGCCCGGCAATATCAAACAAGCCATCAGCAACACGGTATTGGCGGCATAAAGCAACCACATAATGCCCGTGTGTAGGTAGCCCGGCAGGTGCGGGCATACGTACTCCATCACAAACGGGACTATCATGACATACAGCCAGGCGCCGTTGAGGTTGAGATCGTGCAGGCGGCGCAGCATGGCGGGGAATACCAGTATCATTGCCAAAATGGCACTGAACATGGTGAGTGCTTCTACCCCGGCGGCCTCGTTGCCGATGAACCCGGCTAGCCAGCCCCCGACTATCGGCCCGAAGAGTACATCGTTGGCCCAACCGGTACCCCAGTCGCCGACGGTGTTGATGGATATATAATAGATGGCGTACATGACCGCCACAAAGATAAGCGGACCGGCGAAGCGGTGCGTGAGCACGTTGTCTACCTTGGCGGAGAATGTCTCTTTGACTGCCTTGCGCGGCATAATGTCGGGGATAATCGCGCAAATGGCATCGTACCTGCCACCGGCTATGACGGAGGCAATGTCGTCCTCTTGCTCCGTTTCGATGCGCAGGCGTTTTTCTTCGATGTTGTGGCACTCTTGCTTGCTGCGAGTGCTCAGCAGCTCGGCGTCGCCCTCCAGCATTTTGACAGCCTCAAAGCGGGTGACGTCCAGCTCGGTGCGGATGCTTTCTACCGCCTCTTCTACGCCGGGAATATAGCGCAGCGGCGCAGGGGCTGCCGGGCTTTCTGCCAAAATATGCTTGAGCAGGCTGTTGATGCCGAGACGTGTCAAGGCACTCACCTTGACAACGGGGCAGCCCAGCTCGCGGCTCAGGGCATCGGCATCGATGGTGTGGCCCTCTTCTTCTGCCAAGTCAATCATGTTGAGCACTACCACTACCGGTAAACCGGTTTCCAGCAGTTGCGAGGTAAGGTACAGGTTGCGCTCTATGTGCGTGGCGTCTACCACGTTGATGACCATGTCAGGCTTTTCCTCCAGCAAATAACGGCGCGATACCACCTCCTCCGGCGTGTAGGGGGACAGTGAATAGATGCCCGGTAAGTCTTGCAGCTCGATTTCCTCGTGCTCGGTCAGCCGCCCTCCCTTGCGGTCTACCGTTACTCCCGGCCAGTTGCCTACATATTGATTGGCGCCGGTGAGCTCGTTGAACAGGGTGGTCTTGCCACTGTTCGGGTTGCCGGCTAATGCTATTACTTTTTTCATGTTCATTGAGACTAACTTTTTGCCGCAATTATTCAACAACGATACAGGCTGCCTCTCGCTTGCGCAGAGAAAGCTCATACCCGCGTACGGTAATCTCAAGAGGGTCTCCCAGGGGAGCAACCTTGCGTACTGTTACCTCGGCCCCTTTCGTGAGCCCCATATCCAAAATGCGCTGGCGTAGCGCGCCCTCGCCCGCTACTTTCAACACACGCACACTCTCGCCGCTCTTCGCAAACTTAAGTGTTTTTGCTGATTTTTCGTTCATATTTTGTTAGGTGAAACTAATTTCTGTGCAAAGTTTAGTCTAAACTAACTTGTAAGTCAAGACTTTTTTTCGACTTTTTTTAATAAAATTTACAGAATGAGGTGTGCCGCGTTATCGGTTCAGGTATGCAGTGAGCTCTTTTTCATACAGCTCGGGCTCCAGCAGGAAGGAGTCGTGCCCTTTCTCCGACTCAATGCACTTATACTCTGCCTGTACACCGTTTTCGACAAGGCGGCGGTGGAAAGCAGAGATGGCTTGCGGGGAGAAGCAGCAGTCCGTACTGATGGAGAAGAGCATAAAGGGGATGCCGTATTCTGCAAAGCGGCGGAAGGTGGCATCTGTGCTGCGCCCGGTGACGGCTTCGAGGTCGAAGGTGGTCCACATATTAATGATGCGGATATAGGCATTGGCATCAAAGCGCTTGGCAAACTTGGTGCCTTGGTGCAGCATGTAGCTTTGGATGCTCTCTTGCGGGGTGAACCACGTGAGCAGGCCCTTGCGGTCGGGGTTGCAATCTTTGCGGGCACGCTTGGCCAGCCCCTTTTGGTAGATGAAGTGTTTGTGGCAGATGATGCGGGCTAGTGCTACGC
Source organism: Akkermansiaceae bacterium (assembly GCA_015062055.1). GTDB lineage: Bacteria > Verrucomicrobiota > Verrucomicrobiia > Verrucomicrobiales > Akkermansiaceae > Akkermansia. Next base: position 4,373 of record SUVK01000040.1, on the reverse strand, counting down.
CGCGCAGGGGCGGGTCGCTGAGGGGGTAACGGCCTTCGCGGTATTTTTCATCCATTTCAATAGCGCAGAACTGCTCGAACCCGCTCAATTTATGCTCGATAGCGGGCTTATAATCGGCGCCGATGATGATGACGGTGCGTACGCGCTCGGGGTAGAGGTTGGTGAAGGCGAGACTGAGCATGCCGCCGATGCTGGGGCCTACCAGGGCAAAGCGGTTGATGCCGAAGTGGTCCATTAAGCGAATTTGGGCACGTGCCTGGTCGTTGGCATTCACCATGGGGAAACGGCTGCCCCAGGGCTCGCCATCGGGGGCGAGGGAGGCCGGGCCGGTGCTGCCGTAGCAGCTGCCCACAAAGTTGACGCAGATGATGAAATAGCGCTCGGTATCCAGCGGTTTGCCGGGACCTATCATCTTATCCCACCAACCTTCAAAGTATTCGGGTTGCCAAAAGTTGCCGGCCTCGGGTAGGGTATCATTGTAACCGTGGGCGTGGTGGCTGCCGGTGAGGGCGTGGAAGAGCAAAATAGCATTGCTTTTATCGGCATTGAGGGTGCCGTAGGTTTCATAGGCAAGCTGAACATCCGGTATCTCCATACCGTTGTCGAAAGTCAAATTGCCGATGTTGAGGATTTGTGTTGTGACGGTGCAGGCCATGCTCTTGCTATTTTTGAATGTTGAGAAAATCAGACAAAAAAAAGGACCGGGGTCACCAACACGCCGGTCTCCTTTCTCTTGCCGCGGATGCAATCCGCCACGGGCTTATTTAACGCCCTTCTTGCTCAGGCGAGTGCCGGCGGTCGCGCCTTGACGAGCCTTGAACTTGGGGTTGCTCTTGCAGATAACGTACAGCGTACCCTTACGCTTCACGATCTGGCAATCAGCGTGGCGGCGCTTCATGGAGGCGAGTGAGGAAAGTACTTTCATTTCTCTATGTGCGTTTGTGTGTTAATTAGATGGTTCTGCCGCGAAGCTTGCGCGTCGGGGCGCTCATTATACTCATTTATCTTCGTTTGTAAAGACAAATTTTGTAAACGGATGCAATTTTTTTGTTTTTGGCGCATCAATACGGTCTTAATTTACCGTAAAAACCGTTATGTAGAGCGCGGAAGAGAGTATAGAGTTTTTTGAACGTAACCTCGTTGGTTTGCAACATGGCACGCAGGGAGAGCAGTATGTAGAACCCGCAGGCTGCCAGACGGAGCAGGGGATTCTTGGGGTGTTTGAGCCGTTGCAGCCACGCCCAGTTGCGTGTTTTGTAATATTGACGGCTCGCCGGTAAGCCGGGCTCGTAAAAGAATGTATGCTTGCCGACGCGGTAGCAAATGAGCGGTACCTTGGATGACGGATGCTCCAACGGCGAGTCTGCCACGGTTACAAAGGAAAAACCGGCTGCACGCACTTTCCAAGGGTATTCTTCGTCCTCTCCGCGAATAAACAGCTCGGGGGTGGGTACGCCGGCCCGAATCCACGCCTCGCGCGGGTATAGGGCGCCGAGCCAGCCTGCGCGGCTGGGGATGATATTGCCGGTGGGTAATTCGTCGCGAGTAATAGCGCTTTTCCACGGGCGGTTCTCGTTGCCGGTCAGGATGGTGAGCGGCCAACTTAATTCATCGTTTTTCGTCGGGTCAATAACAAGGCTCATACGCACGGTCATTTCATCCACCTCGACGGCCAAGAGCTTTTCTAAACTGTGCGGGCGTGGCCAAGAGTCGTCATCAAGCACCCATACAAAATCGGCATGGAGTTTGCTGAACGCATGTTCTATACCATGGGCGCAACCACCGGCATTGCCCAAGTTGCTATCCATTTGCAGAATATGCAGCGTATCGGGCGGGAAAATCTCTGCTGCCAACTCATGAGCCGTGGGTAAGAGTGCGTCATCTGCCGTGCTGTTGTTGATGATAAGCACATTCTCGGGTATGCGTGTTTGCGCGCCCAAACGCCGCAGGCAGGTCAGAGACCGCTCTGCACTACCGAAGTGGGTGAATATGGCGCAAATTCGTGGCATGCGCTCATTATGCACTAAAGTTGATGATATGGCAAGATTAAATGTTGCGTTTCAGTGGCAGTATGTAAACGTGGGCTTGACAAGCTGCAGGGGGAGTGATACCATACCGCGCGAATCATTAACATTATTTTCGCATGACCTTTTACGAAGAACTCGAATGGCGTGGGCTGATTAACCAAATCTCCAGCCCGGATCTGATTGAGAAACTCAATAAGGGAGGTCTTACCTTTTACATTGGTACAGACCCCACAGCAGATAGCCTGCACTTGGGGCACTATTCGAGCTTCTTGATAACCCGCCGTTTACGCAATGCCGGTCATACGCCCATTCTCTTGGTCGGTTTGGCCACGGGGCTTATCGGTGATCCCCGCGGTACAGTTGAGCGCGAGCTGAAACAAAAGGAAGAGGTGTTCCGCAATTACGAGGCCCTCAAAGCTCAGGTTGAGAAGATTTTCGGGTTTGAGGTGGTCAATAATTACGACTGGATTAACGGGATGAACGTTATTGACTTCTTCCGTGATTACGGCAAGTACATCAATGTAGGTTACATGTTGACCAAAGACCATGTGCGCCGCCAGATGGAGAGCGGTATCTCTTATGCCGAGTTCTCTTACATGCTGATTCAGGCCATCGACTTTAAACACCTGCATGAGACTCGCGGGGTAGACCTGCAAGTGGCGGGTAGTGACCAATGGGGCAATATTACCACCGGCATTGAGCTGATTCGCAAGACCACCGGTGATGAGGTTTATGCCCTTACCATGCCCTTGGTGACCGATTCTCAAGGTAATAAGTTCGGCAAGAGCGAGGGTAATGCCTTGTGGTTAGATAAAAACAAAACCTCCCCGTACCAACTGTACCAGTTCCTCATCAACGCAGAGGATTCTCAGGTTATCACGTACCTTAAACGCCTTACCTTCCTTACCCCCGAGCAGATTACCGAGATTGAGGCAGAACACTTGGCCCACCCTGAGCTGCGTACCGCGCAAAAAGCCCTTGCTCGCGAGATTATCTCCGACCTGCACGGTATCGAAGAGTTTGAGAAGGCTGTAGATATAAGCGCTAAGCTTTTTGCCGGCGACTATACCGGCTTGAGCTTGGCCGATATTCGTACCGGCATGAGCAATGTGCCCCATGTGCAGATTGCCACCGGGGCTTTGCTCGATGTGCTGGTAAACTCTCGCGTGTGCGCGTCCAAGCGCGAAGCCCGCGAGTTTATCAACAATGGTGCTATCTCCATCAACGGCTCTGTGGTGAAAGACCCCGCTTTCGAGGTTTCTCCCGCCTGCGCAATCGAGGGCTCCGTTGTGGTGATTCGTCGCGGTAAGAAAAAGTTCTATCTCGGTGAGTTTTGATGAAGTACCCGCTGCTGACAGCTGCTGCGTTTTTTTGCACGGGGATGGCATCGGCCCGGTTGCCGATGCCGCAAGTGCAGACCGACCCGTTGCAGGCCGAGGCCGAGGAGTATGGTATACCGCTGCCACCCACGGCAGACGAGATAAATGCATTGTCTGCAGAAGAACGCGAGCGTCAGGCAACTGCCATCAAACGCGTGCATTTGCTGCAACAATTGCAGTTTATTCAAGACTCATACTGCATGACGGAGGGCAATCGCATGGCCTCCGTTTTCTTGGCTATCAAGCTTAAAGCCCCCGAGGTTTATATTCAGCTGTTGCAGCTTGAGGCTGCCGGGGAGCTTTCTACCGGGCAACACCGTGTGCTCCGCAAGGCTTATGTGCGCCTGTTTGAACGATATGGGGTAGATACCCTCGGAATCCGCTTTTTTGCAGAAAGCGAATTAGCCCCGTTGGAGGTGTTGGCCGATTTGTCTGCCGAGCTCCCCATGGCTTCTCTTTTTAATTTGGTGAATGCCGAGGCGCTTACCGCCGAGCAGGCCGTACAGGATATGCAAGAGGTGGCCCTTGTTTTCAACGAGCTTACGAGCCTCTATGCCTCGGTGACAAATGCGGAGCAGGCTGCTGCAGCTGTTCCTCAGGTGTGCGAGCTGGTGAGCCGTTTCGGTAAGGTGTACCCCGGCTTGGCTTTGGCTCCCGAAAAGATTCGCCGACAATTTGCACCGGCTTACACCCTTAAAATCCAACCGCTTTTGCCGGCCCTTGCAGAGCAGCGCAAGCGCCTGCGCGAGGCCGACTTTTACGGTAACACCCACCTCAAGGTGTTAGATTACTTCTTTGATTGATTGACTAAAGGAAAAGCCCCTCTTCGGAGGGGCTTCCCGTTGTACGACCGACGCGATATGCGCACTGCGGTGAAAGTCCGCGCGGAGCCGCGATGATGCGGAATCCCAGACCTGAAGAACAACTGCGGGGAGGTAACAAACCGTGGAAGAGGAAGTTCGAGGGG